>NZ_DICC01000003.1:0-6299 GCF_002415215.1 Empedobacter sp. UBA5036 | reverse complement strand
TAAGACAAGACTTATGAGTTCTAAATCAAAAAGTTTAGGTCTACTACGTTGATAAATTAAAAGTGTATCAGTTGATATTTTTCGTAGAACTTCCAATATTCTTTCGTAATTTGCAAGTAAGTTGTTCATTGTAAATGTTTTGTAGTTAAAACAATTTACTGATTTTCAATCAAATGAACAACTTTATTCTTTATTAATCAAAATGCACAACAGGTAGAAATTAATAAAAATAAATCATACTCAGACAGTATAATGATACCTGATGAAGATTGCGAGTATTGTTATTTTTACCCTATAATTGAAGAAAATACTATTTTAATGATAAGAAAAGATACATTGATTTATGATGAAAAAGGAGCTGTAAAATTGATTCATTAATTTTCTAAAGCGTCAAACCTTCTAAATCATCAATGGTCCCGTTGTAGATATTCACATCAACTTTATAACGTTTTACACCATCTATGGTTGCTTTTTCGGTAAATTGCCAAAAATCCCAATGCCCTTTCATTTCTTGGACCCAAAAATTGTAATTGGCAATCCAAATAATATAACCATCAAAATGATCTTGTAAATAATCTTCAAAATATTTATCTGATGTATAAATAATCGGTTTGATATCGTAATGCTCTTCAACAATTTTGCACCAATTCTTGATTCCTTCGACTAAACGATCCATGGATTGTGTTTTCGGTAAGGTTTCAATATCCAAAACTGGAGGCAAATCACCATTTTCTAATTTTACTTTTGCAATAAAATTTTGTGCTTGTAAAGTAGAGTTTTCATCTGGACGATAAAAATGATAAGCACCACGCAAAATATTATTTTCTTTTGCACCTTCCCAATTATCCTCAAAAGTCTCATCAATAGACGAAGTTCCCATTGTAGAACGGATAAAAGCAAAATTTATCGGATATAAATTGTAAATCGTATGCATTTTCGTCCAATCAATTTTTCCTTGATAATGCGAAACATCAACACCAAAAGTTTTGAGATAATATTTATCCATCACCTCAATATTTCGGATATCAAATTTTGTGACTTTACCATCAACCAATTTTTCGCCTTTCAACGATTTTTCTACAACCGAAAAATAGTAATGAATACCATGACGATAACGATATGTAAAATAAACAACGCACAAAATCAGTAAACTAATCACATAAGTCGAAAGTTTGATTTTTTTTAATGTACTAAAAATAGATTGTTGTGTTTTCTTTTTACGAGGCATTTTAGTAGTTGAAATAGATAAATTCTATGCAATATTACTTCAATTTTAGATGATAAAAAAAGTAAAATCTTCATTATCTTTGTTCAGTATGAAAAAATGGATATTAGCCGCAAGGCTTCGCACATTACCACTTTCTTTGAGTGGATTATTATTGGCTGGATTTATTGCAAAATCAGAAGGAATTTTTCGAAATGATATATTTTTCTTATCTCTTTTAACAACTTTGGCTTTCCAAATTTTATCAAATTTCGCGAATGATTATGGCGATGCGGTAAAAGGAACGGACGCAAATAGAGTAGGAGAGCAGCGTGCTGTAGCATCTGGATTGATAACTCAAAACCAAATGAAAATAGCTATTGGAATTATGGTTGCAATTTCTTTAGCTTGCGTTTCAGCATTGTTGTATGTATCTTTTTATCCAAATGATATGAAATATATTTACATTTTTCTTGGACTGGGAGTTGCGTCTATTTTTGCAGCAATGGCTTATACAATGGGAAAAAAACCATACGGATATATTGGTTTAGGTGATGTTTTTGTGTTCTTATTCTTTGGGATTTTAGCTGTTGCTGGTGGAGAATTTTTATATTCTAAAGTTTTTCAATGGCAAATTTTATTACCTGCAGCTTCGATGGGATGTTGGAGTGTAGCAGTGCTAAATTTGAACAATATGCGAGATGTGAAAAATGATGTCAAAAACAATAAAATTACTGTTGCATCAAAATTAGGTTTTCAAAAAAGTAAATATTACCAAATGGCTTTAATGACGATTCCGTTCGCATTAAGCGCATTATATGTAACGATGTCACCACTTAAACAAGGTAAATTATCTGGTTTTGTATTTTTAATTTTAATCTTTTTTGCGAACGCCATTCGTCGTCAAATTTTTGCAGTAAAAGATCCTAAAGATTTCGATCCATTCTTGAAACAAGTAGCAATGTTAGCTTTATTTTTCGCTGTATTATTAGGATATAGTTTAATCGGTTTCGATTTTATTGATACTTTAATTCGTTAATCACAAAAAAATATATAATGAAAATTCAATATTTAGGACATGCCTCGCTTGCGATTGAAGCAAACGGTAAACACATTATTGTTGATCCATTTATTACACCAAATGAATTAGCAAAGAATATCGATTTCGAAAGTTTAAAAGCGGATTATATTGTTATTACGCATGCGCATCAAGATCATGTGTATGATGTGGAAGAATTGGCAAAACGTACAGGAGCTTTGATTATTTCGAATGCAGAAATTGCTTCTTATTATTCGGAAAGAGGTTTAAAAGCACACGGAATGAATACAGGTGGTAAATTTAGTTTTGATTTTGGTTCGATTCAATCTACAATTGCATTTCATTCGAGTTCATTTGCTGATGGAACATATGGAGGAGATCCAAATGGTTACATTATCGAAAGTGAAGGAAAGCGAGTTTACATCGCTGGTGATACAGCTTTGACATACGAAATGAAGTTGATTCCGGATACAATTGGACAACTTGATTTAGCAATTTTACCAATCGGAGATAATTTTACGATGGGGGCAAAAAGTGCTTCTATTGCGGCAGAATATGTGCAAGCAACTAAGGTTTTGGGTTATCATTATGATACTTTTCCACCAATTAAAATTGATAAAGCAGAAGCGAAATCTATTTTCTTTTCGCGTCATATTCAATTGATTTTATTAGAAATTGGCGAAGATTTAACGGTTTAAGAAATTCTTTACAATATATAAAAGCTCGAGATAATCTCAAGCTTTTTTATTGATTTGATCTCGGTTGAAAAAGATTATCTTTGCCGCAATTATTCGATAAAATTTATGATTACAGTTAATGATATTGCCGTTCAATTCGGTTCTTCAACGTTGTTTAGTGGAGTTAGTTTTGTGATAAATGAAAATGACAAAATTGCCTTAATGGGTAAAAATGGTGCAGGAAAATCTACTTTACTTAAGATTGTTGCAGGAATCAATAAACCTTCTTTGGGAAATATTTCAGCACCAAAAGATGCGGTAATTGCATATTTGCCGCAACATTTGTTAACCGAAGATAATTGTTCTGTTCGCGAAGAAACGTCAAAAGCTTTTGCTGAATATTTATCAATGAAGAATGAAATTGATGAATTAAATGAGCAATTAACTGTACGAACTGATTACGAAAGTGATGATTATATGAAGCTAATCGAACGCGTTTCGGAAGTCAGTGAAAAATTTTATTCGATAGAAGAAGTAAATTACGAAGCCGAAGTGGAAAAGGTTTTGAAAGGAATGGGATTTGCGCAAGAAGATTTGGATCGATCAACTTCTGAGTTTTCGGGAGGTTGGCGTATGCGAATCGAATTGGCTAAAATTCTTTTGCGTAAACCTGATTTGATTTTATTAGATGAGCCTACAAACCACTTGGATATCGAATCAATTCAATGGTTAGAGGATTTCTTGAAAAATCAAGCCAAAGCTGTTATGGTGATTTCGCACGACCGCACGTTTGTCGATAATATTACAAATCGCACTATTGAAGTTACAATGGGACGAATTTATGATTACAAAGCCAAATATTCTGACTATTTAGTGTTGCGTCAAGATCGTAGAATTCATCAGCAAAAAGCTTATGATGAGCAACAAAAATTCATAGCCGAAAATAAATTATTTATCGAACGTTTTCGCGGAACTTTCTCTAAAACAGAACAAGTACAATCACGCGTTCGTATGTTAGAAAAGTTAGATATTATCGAGGTTGATGAGGTTGATACTTCAGCTTTGAAATTGAAATTCCCTGCGGCTGCACGTTCTGGGCAATATCCTGTTGTAGTCGAAAATTTAGATAAATCGTATGGTGATCATATTGTGTTTAAGGATGCAAATATGGTCATCGAACGAGGACAAAAAGTGGCGTTGGTTGGGAAAAATGGTGAAGGAAAATCAACAATGATTAAAGCGATTATGAATGAAATTGATTTTGAAGGAAAATTAGAAATTGGTCATAATGCACAAATCGGATATTTTGCTCAAAATCAAGCTGCTTTATTAGATGAAGATTTAACTATTTTCGAAACTGTAGATCGCATTGCAGAAGGTGATATCAGAACACAAATTAAAAATATTTTGGGTGCATTCATGTTCAAAGGTGATGATATCGATAAGAAAGTAAAAGTGCTTTCTGGAGGAGAAAAAACACGTTTGGCAATGGTAAAATTGTTGTTAGAACCTTATAATGTCTTGATTTTAGATGAGCCAACAAATCACTTGGATATGAAAACAAAGGATATTATCAAAGATGCGTTGAAAGAATTTGAAGGAACAGTAATTTTAGTTTCTCACGATCGTGATTTCCTAGATGGATTGGCAGAGAAAGTTTTCGAATTTGGAAATAAACGTGTCAAAGAACATTTCGAAGATATCAAAGGTTTTCTTGCAACAAAGAAAATGGAAAACTTGAAAGAAATAGAAAAGTAAATTTTAGATAAAAACAAAAAATCCACTCAACTGAGTGGATTTTTTTATGCTTGTTTTTTCACGAATTTCGTTAAAATAACGATTAATTGTCCGTCAACTTTTCCTTCAATTTGTTCGGTATTATCATGAACTAAACGAATGTTTCGAACAGCAGTTCCAATTTTTGCATTGATAGAAGAACCTTTTACATCCAAATCTTTAATCAATGTCACCGTATCTCCATTCACCAAAATATTTCCATTGCTATCTTTGTGCAAATCCACACTTCCGTCACCTTCGTGATCGCCAGAAGCTTTTGCCCACTCCATATTTTCGTCATCTAAATACATCATGTCTAAAGCATCAGCAGCCCAAGATTCGTTTCTAAAGCGATTTAGCATTCGCCAAGAAAGCACTTGTACGGCAGGAACTTCGCTCCACATAGAAGAAAGTAAAAATGATTCCCAAAAAGAAGCATCTAATTCCTCTTTCTTTTCAATTTGGTTGATACATTTTTGTGTAATGTAAACATTTCGATCAGGATTACTACTTGCATCAGGATTCACTTCATAAATAGCTAAATCCTCTGTAAATCCTGTCAACTCACATTGGTTGCCACTTCTTTCTTGTAAAAATGTTTCTAATTTCATGTATTGATTTTAAAACTTTTGCAAAGATAACCTTTATTTAGAATTTAAACTTTTAAGGTATTTTAATCAGAATTATTTAAATTCGTTAAGAATAAAATTCAACCTTAAAATATGTTAGTAAAGAAAAACTCGGGCGAGTTAATCCCATATGATCCAAAAGCTTTAAAACGTTCGTTAACGAAATCTGGTGCAAAAAAAGAGGAAGTTGAAGAAGTTTTCGAATTAGTTTCGAAAGATCTTTATGACGGAATTCCGACAAGAGAATTGTATCGCATTGCTTTTGCTCATCTCAAAAATTATAGAAATTCGTATGCAGCGCGTTATAGCCTAAAACGAGCTTTGAGAGATTTGGGACCAGAAGGATATTATTTCGAAAAGTGGATTGGAAAAGTAATGCAAGCAGCAGGATATCAATCGTTGCATTCGGAAATTGTGCAAGGAAATGCGGTAACGCACGAAATTGATGTGGTGGCTTCTAAAGGAAATCAATTGCTTTTCTGTGAATGTAAATTCAGAAATGACGAAGATGCCAAAATTTCGGTGACAACGCCGATGTATTTTTTATCGCGAATGAAAGATGTAGAAAGCCATACGTATCATTTTTTTGGACGAGATATGAAGCCAACAAAAGGTTTCTTGGTGACGAATGCGTATTTAACGACGGATAGTATAGATTTTGCAAATTATTATGGAATTGGATTGATTTCTTGGGATTATCCTGAAACAAATAGTATCAAATATTTGGTTGATAATGCGGCTTTGTATCCAATTACATGTTTAACGACTTTGACGCCAGAGCAAGAAAAAGTTCTTTTGTCAAAAGAATGTATTTTGGTGAAAGATTTACAACAAAATAATAAATTTTTAGATTCATTAAACTTATCTAAAGAACAACGAAACGAGGTTTTGGAAGAAACGAATGAATTATTAGAAATCGAGAATTTCACCTGCGAAATTGCTTAAAATGAAATAAAAAGAATCCGTCTCACAAC
>NZ_DICC01000022.1:0-74755 GCF_002415215.1 Empedobacter sp. UBA5036 | reverse complement strand
ACGAAAAATAGATAGAACTATATATAATGTAGAAAATTCAATCTCTACAATTGGAGGGGATGCTTTGGATGCACTTAAAATGACTCCACGAATAAATGTGAAAAATGATCAAATTTCTATGATTGGAAAAAGTGGAATGTCTGTAATGGTTGATGACAAGTTAATTCAAGTATCAGGAGATGATTTGATTAATTTATTAAAGAGTATTCCTTCAGACAATATAAAAAGTATTGAAGTCATTACCACACCGCCTGCAAAATATGATGCAGAGGGTAATAGTGGAATTGTAAATATAAAACTAAAAAAAACTAGAATCAACCAATGGAATTCTTCATTGAGAAGCTCATATACTCAAAGCACTTATCCAAAGGGAGCTTTTGGGGGAAGCTTTGAGTATCAAAAAAATAAACTTTCATTGTATAGTGATATAAATTATATAAATGGATCCAATGCACCTATAGAAAACACTAAAACCTATTACTCTGATGGTCTTTGGAATGAAGGAAGTACAAGAAGAGACTATCAAAAATCTCTAAATACAAGATTAGGATTTGATTATAAAATGAATGATAATTGGAGTGTAGGTATTCAATATCTTGGAAACTTAAATAAACCTAGTGTTCAAGAAAATATATTGACTACTATTTATAATCCCGATAATTCGAGTGTTAATTCATATTTGAAAACCCTTTCGTATACTCAAAAAAAAAATAATAACCATTCCATAAATCTTAATTCTATTATTGAAATGGATACCATTGGAAAAAAAATGATTGTAAATTTTGATTATTTTAATTATAAAAATACTGAAAATAGAAATTTTAATACGATAGATCTATCCTCTGCAAACAATATTAGTTTACAGAATATTGAAAATTATTCAACAAAAATAGACTTTGAGCATCCATTAAAATGGATTATTTTGACTTATGGAGCAAAAGTTTCTTTTACAAAAACTAATAGTGATGCGAATTATTTTGATACCACAACAGGATCTCCAATTTTTGATTATTCACAAAGTAATGTTTTTGAATATAAGGAAAATACACAATCTTTTTATATTTCAGGAAATAAAAAATTATCAAATAAATGGGAATCTCAATTAGGCTTTAGATTAGAAAATACACAAACACAAGGCTATTCTAAAACACAAGAGCAAAAAAACAGAAATGATTATACTAAGCTTTTTCCTACTTTTTATATCTCTTATACTCCTAATGAAAAAAATTCGTTATCTATTAATTATAACAAAAGGATAAATAGACCCTCTTATGATAAACTTAACCCTTTTAGATGGTATAGTAATCCTTACTCTTATGTAGAAGGAAATCCTTTTTTACAACCCTCATTTACTGACAATGTAGAATTTAATTACATTCACAATGACAATTGGTCAAATTCAGTATATTTTTCTCATACTAAAAATGGTTTTGAACAAATAACAATTTTGGATGAAACTACTAAAAATCAACAAACAACTTCTAAAAACTATTTTAATACCAATATCATTGGATTTTCTGAATCTTATACTTTAAAAAAACTAAAATGGTTATCTACTACATTTTCATTAGATTGGAACTATAGCTGGTCTAAATCTTTAATTTATATTACCAATCAAAACCTAAAAGGATCTAATACTTATTTTTCTATAAACAATGATTTTGTCTTGAATAAAAATAAAACATTATTATTTAATATCTCTTATTGGTATAACTTCAAAGGAGTCTCCGATCTAGATAAAAATAATGCTTACAGCCAATTATCTGCATCAATAAAGTATTTAACATTGGACAAAAAGCTCCAAATAAGTCTCAATATGATTGATATTTTAAAAACAAATAAACCTATCTATACAAGTTATACCAATAATATTAAAATTGATTATGATAACTATTATGATCGTAGATTATTTAGACTTTCGTTAACATATAAATTTGGTAATAAAAACATCAATATAATGAAAAAAGAATTTGGAAATGAAGAAGAAAAAGAAAGAGTTAATAAATAATATTTTACAATATTGAAAACTAAAGATAAGTATTGCATTATTGCATACAATACCAACGAAGAATCTAATGTATCAAAACTTTGATTCAAATTCTTAATTTAATTTTATTTAAAATGAAAAATTCAATTTTAAAAGGAGCGTTAAAATCCTTTAATGAAAAAAAAGAGACTTCTAAAGATTTTGAGGTTATTACTTCTTTACAATCTATCAAAGGAGGTAAAAACGAAGACGATATTGTTCTTGGATGTTCTCAATGTAAGAAAAAACAAAATTAAACAACAAATGAGTAGGGTTATTTTTTAATAACTCTACTTTTAAATTTTAAAAAATTAAAACATGAATTTTGTAACATCTAGGTATTTAGCATTCTCAGAATCTTTTGAGGAAAAGGATAAGTTTAAAAGAATTATTTATTCTACTAGAACTTCTCTAACTGCACTCATTGACGAAAATATTTTTCAAAAAATATTAAAAAATGATTTCAGTAATATAGATGATAAATTATTAAATTCTCTATTTTCCATGGAAATTATTATTCCTGAAAATGAAAACGAGTTTAATGAAATTATGATTCAAAACAGCTCTATGGTTGATAATATTCATCATCTGGATCTTACTATACAACCTACAGCAAATTGTCAGTTAGGATGTCATTATTGTGCTCAAAAACATTCTAAAAATAATATGGAAAGTGATGTTTATGACAAAACATTGGAAAGAATTAAATCAAAACTTGAGTCTTCTAAATTTAAAAACTTATTTGTTAATTGGTATGGAGGAGAGCCTTTAAACGCTCTTTCACAGTTAAAAAAAATGAGTACAGAAATCATTAATTTATGTAAAATTAACAATGTTGAATATCATAGCTCTATCATCACAAATGGATTAAGTTTAAAGCCTAATATTTTTAAAGAACTTTATCTTAATCATAAGATATGGAATTATCAAATAACTTTAGATGGGACTGCTAAACATCATGATACACGAAGAATTACAAAAAAAGGAGAAAATACATTTGATATAATTTTTAATAATATTATTAATATTATTAACTTAGATTACTATCAAGAAGAAATAAAAGACCCTATTCTAATAAGAATTAATATTGATAAAACTAATTTGGATAGTATAAAACCTTTAATAGACTTATTTGCAGAAAATAATGCACAAGGAAAAATACAATTTAGTTTTGCTCCTATTGTTGATTGGGGAGATAAAAAATATGGTACAATAGATGGATTTACAAAAAGAGACTTTGCAGATATAGAAATAGATTTAATGTTATATGCCCATCAAAAAGGTTTTTTAATCAATACTTCTTTAACTCCAAAAAGAGAATATATGCCTTGTATGGTTGTAGCTAAGGATTCTGAAGTCTTTGATGCTTTTGGTAATGTATATCCTTGTTATGAATTCACTTACACTCCTGCATATAATGATGACAAACATAAAATAGGAAATTTATTAAATGAAAGTTTTGTTCCTAATGAGTTGGCAACTACTCGAAATTGGTATAATGATATAAAAAAAGAGGGTTTTTCTACCTGTAATAAATGTGAATTACTTCCTGTTTGTGGAGGAGGATGTGTTAAAAATTGGTATAATGATGAAACTGGATGTCCTAGTTTTAAATTTAACTTTAGTGACAGATTACTTATTGATTACTTAAATAAAAATAATGCTTTAGTTATATAAAATGAATTATTCAAATAAACTTTATAGAACAATAGAAAATACAATAGATTCGTTTGATACAATAGAAAATTTTGATAGGGAGAATGTATTTACAGAATTAATACAGTTTTCAAAATCTGTTTCAAGCCAAGAAGATATTTTTAAGATGTATTTTGTTTTTAATAAATATAATAAAATTCTTCATTTTCTAAGAAATGGAAATAATGTTTTGGCAGAGTATAATTTGAAATATCTTGTTGATAAAAACATTACTTATTCTAATGAATTATCAAAATTATCCATTGATAGTTTATATTTTCCAGTTGTAGCCTATTATTTCTACAAAAAAAATGATTATTTAAATGCTAAAATAAATTTAGATAAATCATATGCTAAATTTGATATATTATATAAGAAAGGTTATAAAAATATTATTTTTAATTTTGTTGAGCAAAAAATAAATGAATTCAGAATTCTTATCTATCAAAAGCGTTATGATGAATCCATAATATTTATTAAAAAGTTATTCCAAAATATTATATCTGATAATCATTTCTATCATTTTGATTGTATCTTTAAAAAAACTTGTTCAGATGATGATGAACTAATTTCTTATATCAATTATATCATTGATATATGTAGTAATTATTTAATTCTTGATGAAGGTGTAATTAAAATAAATGATAAAAATACCTTAAACTTTATAGAAGTCTTGTATGATGTTTTTTCTAGTTATGATGTTAAGAATATAAAATTTTCATTAGAAGCTATGAAGTTAATTATCAATGATAATATAGAAGATTTTTTTAATTTTATTATTGAAAATAATAATAGTGTCTTAAATAGAAATACAGCTTTTAGTTTTATATATATATATTATAAAATTATTTTAAACTATTTATATAACACTGATATATTACTATATAATAAATCTATAGAACTTTTTTCTAAAAAAAATAATTTTGACTCATATAAATATTTTATTGAAAAACTTCTACAAGATGAAAAGAATTTTAAATTTTATACTTATTAAATTTACGTAGTGTATTTTATTTCTCAACACGATGAAATGGATTGCGGTCCAGCTTGTTTATGCATGGTTTCAAGTTACTATGGCAAAAAATATTCACTTCAATATATAAGAGAAAATTCTTTTATAACTCGTGAAGGGGTTTCATTATTAGGAATTACAGAAGCTTCTCAAAAAATTGGTTTTGATAATCTATCTGCAAAACTAACTATTGATGCTCTAAAGAAAAAAAAAGAATCTTTTCCTTGCATTCTTCATTGGAATCAAAACCATTTTGTGGTATTACGAAAAATTACTAAAAGTTTTTTTTCAGATAAATATATATATCATTTGTCAGACCCTGCCCATGGATTAATAAAAATTGATGAAATAAAATTCAAAAAGTATTGGATTTCAGATAGTAACAAAGGGATAGCATTATTTTTAGAACCCACAAAAGAATTTTATAAAGCAGTTCCTCCTATCGAAGATAAAGTAAATTTTAAATTATTATTTAGGTACCTTAAACATTTTAAAAAGCAGTTATTTTTAATGTTTTTCATGCTAATGTTAGGAAGTGGTATTACACTAATTTTTCCTTTTCTAACTCAAAATCTTATAGATAAAGGAGTTAATGAGAAAAATATTAACTTCATTATTGTTATATTGTTAGCACAATTGAGTTTATTTTTAGGTTCTACAACTATTGAAGTAATAAGAAATTGGCTCATGTTATATATGGGTACAAAATTGAGTATCAATATTATTTCAGATTTTCTTAAAAAATTGATACAGCTGCCCATTAATTTTTTTGATACTAAGTTGATGGGAGACTTTAACCAAAGGATTCAGGATAATGAAAGAATTGAGCTATTTTTAACATCTCAAAGTTTAGTAACTTTTTTTTCAATAATAACTTTTGCAGTTTTCTTTGGAGTATTATGGCATTATGACTTTAAAATTTTATTAATTTATATCTCTTTGACAATTATTTCTATTCTATGGTCTTTTTATTGGCTAAGAAAACGAAAAATATTGGATTATTTTAGATTTCAGGAAAAAAGCAAAAATCAAGGATCCATATATGAAATTATTAATGGAATCACAGAGATAAAATTAAATCAATTTGAGGACTTTAAGCTCAAAGAATGGAAAAAAATACAAAATAATCTCTTTAATGTAAATATAAAGATTTTGAAACTTGACCAAATACAAATATTAGGATTTGATTTTGTTAATCAATTAAAGAATATTATTGTAACATTTTTGGCAGCCACTTTTGTTGTGCATGGAAAAATGACTTTGGGAGAATTGTTAAGTGTCTCCTATATAATAGGACAAATGAACTCTCCTGTTAATCAGTTAGTTGGTTTTTTTAGATCACTTCAAGATGCTAAATTGAGTTTAGAAAGACTAAATGAAGTTCAAAACCATCCTACAGAAGAAGAATCAGAGCAAGTACAATTAAATCTTAATTCTTATCAAAACAATGGAATTAAATTAAATAATATAAGTTTTCAATATGAAGGTTCAAAATCACCCTATGTTTTAAAAAAAATTAATTTATTCATTCCTGAAGGGAAAGTTACAGCTATTGTAGGAGCAAGTGGAAGTGGCAAAACCACTCTAATGAAATTATTATTAAAATTCTATAAACCAACAGAAGGAAATATATTTTACAATGACATTGATATTAATAAACTTTCAGCAAAAAATATCAGAGAAAACTGTGGTGTTGTTATGCAAGATGGATTTATTTTTTCAGATACTATAGAAAGAAATATAGCTACAAGAGATGAAAATATTAATAAAGAAAATCTCAACAAAGCATTACATACTGCGAATATAAAAGATTTTATTAACTCTTTACCTTTAAAATATAATTCAAAAATAGGAGCATCAGGTAATGGTATTTCAGGAGGTCAAAAACAAAGAATATTAATTGCAAGGGCAGTTTATAAAAACCCTCATTATGTTTTTTTTGATGAAGCTACAAGTGCCTTAGATGCAGATAATGAAAAAATAATTCATGACAATTTACAAGATTTTTTTAAAAGCAAGACAGTAGTAATAATCGCTCATCGCTTATCTACAGTTAAAAATGCAGACCAAATTATTGTGCTCAAAAATGGAGAAATTGTTGAAATAGGTAATCATCAGGAATTGATAAATAATAAAGCTGACTATTTCCATTTAGTTAAAAATCAATTAGAATTGGGTAATTAATAATGAACAGATATTATTTTAATTTTCAAATGTATACGTATTGTATACATTTGAAAATTAAAAACTTCATAAAACACTAAATATAAATGTATTAAAACACCTCGGTAGTATATCAGAAGTGTTGTTATACTACAAAACACTTATTACAGTCATTTAACAATAAAATAATCAACCTCGATAATAGATAGTATTCTATTATCGGGTATTTTTATGTCCTTAAAATACCTAAAATCAATTCATCTGATAACCTTGTGTATCAAAGTGTTGGTATAAACTTTTTGCATAAATTACACCTTACAATATATGACAAAATCAATCTTTACTACTGAAAATTAAACAAAAATAGTTCCTGTAAATCTTCAGCAAAAAGTGGACATCTAAGACCTAAAAAATAAGTTATAGTTTTTAATAAAAAACGTTAACTTTAATTATGGCAATTTCAAAAAAGAAAACCCCAGAGAAATTTGTAAAAGATATCCGTAATAATACACGTCGGATTTTTACAGCCTAGCAAAAGATATTAATCGTTATGGAAGCTTTATGAGTAGAGACTTCTATTGCCGAATTGTGTCGAAAATACTCGATTTCCCAATCACAATTTTATAAATGGAACAAAAAGTTCTTAGAAGCTGGTAAAAAACGTCTTTCAGGAGACATTTCCAGAGAAGCAACCAGTGATGATGTACTCGAATTGCGTAAAGAAAATCAGCGTCTCAAAGAAATTGTAGCTGATTTGGTTGTTCGCTATGATATCGTAAAAAAAACCTTGAATTCGTTGGATTAAATGATAAATTTAAGAAATATATGCGATTGTCAGCAAGCCAAAATACGAGATTATTGAAGTTGTTACACGTTCAGAAATCGGTGTTAAACGGACTTTGGATGAGTTTGGTATTTCCAGAAGTACATTTTACAAATGGTATTCTAATTATCTTGAAAATGGATTTGAAGGTTTAGAATCAAAACGTCCATCTATTCATCGAAAATGGAACAGTATTCCCGAATCTCAGAAAGATTTGATTGTAGAATTAGCCTTAGATTATCCAGAATTATCGGCTAGAGAATTAGCATTTAAAATGACGGACGAATTAGGTGTTTTTATTTCAGAATCGAGCGTTTATCGGATATTAAAGCAAAGAGATTTGATTTCTGCACCCAATCATATCTTAATTTCAGCAGCAAATGAATTCAACGACAAAACCAATTTTGTGCATGAAATGTGGCAAACAGATTTTACATATTTCAAGATTATTGGTTGGGGATGGTATTATTTGAGTACTATTTTGGACGATTACAGTCGCTATATTATTCATTGGGAGTTGTGCAGCTCGATGAAGGCTGAAGATGTAAAAAGAACCGTAAAAAAGGCAATTGAAAAGGCTCAAATTAAAACCAAACAGAGACCAAAATTATTGTCAGACAATGGACCTTGTTATGTTTCAAATGAATTAAAAGATTATTTGAAAAATACTCAAAAAATGAAACATATACGAGGAAAACCGCTTCATCCTCAAACGCAAGGAAAAATTGAACGTTATCATAGAACAATGAAAAATGTGGTAAAACTGGATCATTATTATCATCCTGAGGAACTAATTTTTGCCCTCGAACATTTTGTCGAAAATTACAACAATCGTAGATATCATGAGGCTTTGAATAATCTAACTCCTGCCGATATGTATTTCGGAAGAGCAGATAAAATATTGGAAAAAAGAGCAATTATTAAACAAAAAACAATCGCTAAAAGAAGGCAATTGTATTTTCAACAAAAAATTATAAATTTATAAAAAAAACACTCTCTTAATTTTTTAACTGAAATGTCTCATTTGTTTTGAAAACGTACAGCCATATATTTTATAATCTATTTCGTGTGAATTCATTTTTTTAATTTTACTAATTAGTCGACAAAATTCGTAATTCGTAACAGTTCTTATTTAAAATTAGTATTAAATATGAACCAATGAGGTATATTCTTTTTTTGAAAGTAAACAATCCGTATTTTTGTTTAACTTGAAAAAGTATTATGGCAGATATTAAAATTACAATTATAGATAGAGAAGGTGTTTCGCATGAAGTTGACGCGCCTACTGATATGAATATGAATATCATGGAGCTTGTGCGCGCCTACGAATTAGCACCAGAAGGAACCATTGGTATTTGTGGTGGAATGGCGATGTGTGCCTCTTGTCAATGTTATGTGTTGACTCCAGAAATTCAATTACCAGAAATGACGCCTGATGAAGATGCAATGTTAGCAGAGGCATTTAATGTGAAAGATAATTCACGTTTAGGTTGTCAGTTACATCTTTCGGATGAAATGGATGGATTGGTTGTTGAATTAGCACCAGAATATTAAATTTTAGTTTTACGTGGTACGTTATAAGTTCTACGTCACAATTTTGTTATTATCGTTTAGCGTAAAACGTTTAGCGTAAAACGTTTAGCGTAATACTTAAAACTTATTAAATGAATCAATTAGATAAAAGACTTTTTTTGTTAGATGCTTATGCCTTAATTTTTAGAGGATATTATGCATTTATCAAAAATCCACGAATCAACTCAAAAGGTTTCAATACATCGGCAATTATGGGATTTACGAATTCCTTGTTCGATGTCATTCGACGTGAACAACCAACGCATTTGGCGGTTGTTTTTGATGTTGGTCAAGCAACAGTTCGTACGGTAGATTATCCTGAATATAAAGCAAATCGTGATGAAACGCCAGAAGCCATTCGTCAAGGCGTTCCGTATATTCAAGATATTTTACGAGCGTTAAAAATTCCAGTACTTTTCGCCGAAGGTTACGAAGCAGATGATGTGATCGGAACATTAGCACAGAAAGCAGAGAAAGCTGGTTATACAACTTATATGGTGACACCCGATAAGGATTTTGCGCAATTGGTAACGGAAAAAATTAAAATGTATCGTCCTGCTGCAAATGGAAAAGGTGTTGAGATTTGGGGAATTGAAGAAGTAAAAGAAAAATTTGAAATCGACGATCCAATTCAAGTTATCGATTACCTTGGAATGATGGGTGATGCTGTGGATAATATTCCAGGTTTACCAGGTGTTGGAGCAAAAACGGCAAGTAAATATTTGAAAGAATTTGGATCATTGGAAAACCTTTTAGCGAATACAGATAAGCTGAAAGGGAAAGCTAAAGAAAAGATTGAAGAGAATAAAGAGCTTGGAATTCTTTCGAAGAAATTAGCAACGATTATTACAGATGTTCCTGTAGAATTTGATGAAGAAGATTTAACGGTTTGCCCGCCAGATATAGAAAAAGTTACTGAACTTTTCACGGAGTTAGAATTCCGTCGTATGTTAGAAACGGTTTACAGAATTTATGGTTTGGATGTTTCGGGAATTATCAAAGAAGCGCAAGAAGAAATTTCTGCGGCAAGTCAGATTTCTTCGAATCAAGTGCAAATGGCTCAACAATCATTGTTCGATTTTACGTCTGATGAAGAAATCGTTCCACAAAATTCAGCTTTTACAGATATTTCAACAACGAATCATTTATATCAATTAATCGATACGAAAAAAGGTAGAGAAATTTTATTACGAAATATTCTAAAACAAAAAGAAGTGACGTTCGATACGGAAACAACTTCTTTGGATGCTTTAGAAGCTGAATTGGTTGGAATTTCATTTTCTTGGGAAAAAGGAAAAGGTTATTATGTGCCTTTTTCAGCTGATTTTGAAGAAACGAAAACAATTATCAACGAGTTTAAACCATTTTTTGAAGATGAATCAATTTCGAAAATTGGTCAAAATCTAAAATATGATATTAAAGTTTTAAACAAATATGACATTGTTGTTTTAGGTCAGAATTTTGATACGATGATTGCGCATTATTTGATTAATCCAGATATGCGTCACAATATGGATGTGTTGTCAGAAACATATTTGAGCTATCAACCAGTTTCAATCGAAAGTTTGATTGGAAAAAAAGGAAAGAATCAAAAGAATTTCCGTGATGTTCCGTTGATGGAGCAAACTGAATATGGAGTTGAAGATTCTGATATTACAAATCAATTGAAAAATCTTTTCGAACCAGAATTAATCAAAGCAAATACACACAAATTATTCACTGATCTTGAAATGCCATTGATGCAAGTTTTGGCTGATATGGAATTAGAAGGTGTTAATTTGGATGTTCCGTTCTTGAAAGAACTTTCGGTAAAACACGAAGCGAAATTAAGAGAATTGGAAGCAAAAATTCAGGAAGATGCTGGAGAAGAATTCAATCTTAACTCGCCAAAACAATTGGGAGAAATCTTATTTGATAAATTACAATTAGATCCAAAAGCGAAGAAAACCAAAACAGGTCAGTACGCAACAGGAGAAGAAATTTTATCGAAATTGAAAGATAAACATCCAATTATCAATGATATTTTAGAGTACCGTCAATTACAAAAATTAAAATCGACTTATATTGATGCGTTGCCAGAATTGGTGAATCCAAAAACTGGTCGCGTGCATACAACATACGCGCAAACGGTTGCTGCAACGGGACGTTTGTCTTCTGTAAATCCGAATTTACAAAACATTCCGATTCGTTCAGAAGAAGGTCAGCAGATTCGTAAAGCCTTTGTTGCACGAGATGAAAATCATGTGATTATTTCTGCCGATTATTCGCAAATTGAATTGCGTTTGATTGCGCAAATGTCACAAGATCCTGCAATGGTAGAGGCTTTCAAACATGGAGAAGATATTCATGCTTCTACTGCCGCAAAAGTTTTTAATGTGGCGTTGGATGAGGTGACGCGTGAACAACGTAGTCAGGCAAAAACGGTGAATTTCGGAATTATTTATGGTGTTTCGGCTTTCGGTTTGGCAGATCAAGCGAATATTTCTCGTAAAGAAGCCAAAGCATTGATTGATGCGTATTATGAAACTTACCCAACGTTGAAAGCGTATATCGAAAAACAAGTTGAGGTGGCTCGTGACCAAGGTTTTGTAGAAACGTTAATGGGACGTCGCCGTTATTTGAAAGATATCAATTCGAGAAATGCAGTAGTGCGTTCGCATGCTGAGCGAAATGCTGTAAATGCACCAATACAAGGAACTGCGGCTGATATCGTGAAAATGGCAATGATTCAAATTCAGAAAGAATTGAAGAAAAATTATAAAACCAAAATGATTTTACAAGTGCATGATGAGTTAATTTTTGATGCACCAAAAGATGAGGTTGAAAAAGTTTCTGAATTAATCAAATCGACTATGGAAGCTGCAATGCAAATGGATGTTCCGTTGATTGCAGAAGTCGGAGTAGGAGCGAATTGGTTAGAAGCTCATTAGAAAAATATTATTTACAATAATTATAAAGCGTTACTTTTTAGTAGCGTTTTTTTTTGTTAAAATATCTATAAAATATTCTGATTAACAAATTCTTAACGAGATTAAAATATATCTTTAATTCATTATTGATTTTAAATTATATGAATAAAATATTTTACTTATTTACATTGTTTACGATTTGCTTAAATGCGCAAATTGTAAATTTAAAAATATTAGATCTTTCTGATAATTTTCCATTGGACGATGCCGATGTATATTTCAAAAATTCAACAAAGAATTTTATTTCGGATATGGAAGGAAAAGCTATTGTTGATTTGAGTAATGTTTCGCAAACAGATGAATTAATCGTGTCGAAAAAAGATTACCAAGATGCAGTAATCAAAGTTTCAGATTTGAAATCAGATATGGTCGTTAAACTTGAGAAAGTATCCGAAGTTGAGTTAAAAGAAGCTTTTGTAACGAACCTGAAAACTGAAGATATTTTGAAAAAAGTTTACGATAATTATGACAAAAATTTTAAGGTTGATGAATATTATTTCTTAGTCAATTTTCAACAAAATTTATTATTTAACAATATCTATCAAGATTTTATTGATACAAATTTACAATTCAAATTCAAACGTGGTGATTTGAAAATCAAGTCGAACGGAATTGTGAATAATGAAATAAAAAGTGGTTGGCAACCAAATGCAAATATAAAATTATCAGAATATTTGAAGAGCTATTATTTGAAAGATGTTTATATTCAGTTATTTGTGAATAAACTAAATGATAAGTCTTTATTAGAAAATAATTTAACTATAACAAAATATGCTGATTCTTTTGTTTATGAAATTCACTTGAAAACGAGTTCAACTGATTATTATTTAATTATTGATAAGAAAACATTTGCAGTGATAGAATTTTCTTTAATATCTTATAATCGTGATAAAGAAGTTTCTCCCAATAATTTTTTGCGTGAAGGAAAAGTTTTTTATAAATATCGTCCTCATAAAGGGAATTGGGTTTTGAAGGAAACTTCTGCAATTTGGAATGTGACTTATGAAAAAGAAAATGAAAAAACCGATTTAGACATGAATTTTAGTATAATTGTGAATGATTATAGTTTAAAACCTTTTCCTGAATTCAACAAATCGGTGAATGAGAAAATGGACATTCGTAGAAGTTTTAAATAATCGATTTATGAAGAAGATATTTTACTTATTTACATTGTTTACGATTTGTTTAAATGCGCAAATTGTAAATCTAAAAATATTAGACCTTTCTGATAATTTACCACTTGATGATGCCGATGTATATTTCAAAAATTCAACAAAGAATTTTATTTCGGATATGGAAGGAAAAGCTATTGTTGATTTGAGTAATGTTTCGCAAACAGATGAATTAATCGTGTCGAAAAAAGATTACCAAGATGCGATCATCAACGTTTCTGATTTGAAATCTGAATTAACAATTAAACTTGAAAAAGTATCCGAAGTTGAATTAAAAGAAGCTTTTGTAACGAATTTAAAATCTGAGGATATTTTGAAAAAAGTAATTGAGAATTATGATAAAAACTTTAATACAGAACAGCATTTTTATAAAGTAAACTTTGTACTTGATGCAATAATGGATTCTGTTAATAGAGATATGATTGATGTTGATTTACAGTTCCGTTTCAAAAAAAATAATTTAAAAATACATTCAAATAATGTTGTGAATAGAAGAATTGTTGGAGAAGGAAGGCAATTAACATCATTGTATCATATGAATGAATATTTTAACCATATTTCTTTGTTGGAATTTGTCAAGAAAATGCAAGAAAGAACATCTGAAAATAAATATGACGAAAAAGTTATCATTTCTAAATATGCAGATAAGTACATGTATGAGATAGAATTGAAAAATCCAAAAGTTAATTTTGTTTGTAATTTTCTGATTGATAAAGAATCGTTTGCAATTGTAGAAAGTTTTACGAAAAGAGAAAATGAACATTCTGAGAAATTTGGATATACAATCCATAATAATGAGGTGATGTATAAATACAGACCCTATCAAAATAAATGGATTTTAAAGGAGAGTTTTAGAAATTGGAATTCAACTTTCTTGGAGAAAGATAAAAGTCAACATACAAATGACATGAAAATAAAGCTCGAAGTCAAAGATTTTAGCATACAACCATTTCTTGAATTCAACAAATCGGTGAACGAAAAAATGGATATTCGTAGAAGCTTTAAATAAAAAAAATCCAAGAAAATTATTTCTTGGATTTTATATTTTATTCAGTCTTTGGTTTGCGAACCACAGGTAAAATTTCACCTTTTTCTAAGCAATATTTTTGAACATCTTCCGACGGAATTTGTTTTGTGTAATCTACTTTTTCGACGATAAAACCTACATCTTCCAAACGTCTGTAATAATCTAAACCATAGACACGAACGTGATCGTATTGTCCAAATTTTTCTTTACGTTCTTCTTTTGTTGTAACCGTTGGATCTTCGTACGTTACATCACGTTGATACGAAATCGGAACTTGCAGAATTCCCCAACCTCCTGGTTTCATGACACGAAATAATTCGCTCATCGCTTTGTGATCGTCAGGAATATGTTCCAAAACGTGATTACAAAAAATGATATCAAATGTATCATCACCAAAAGGTAAATCGCAGATATCTGCTTTTACATCTGCCAAAGGCGATTCTATATCACTTGTGATGTATTCTAAATTCTTCATCGCACGAAAACGTTTGATAAAAGATTGCTCTGGCGCTATGTGCAAAACTTTTGCTTTTTCGGTAAAAAAAGACGTCTCATTTTTTAGGTACAACCACATCAAACGATGTCTTTCTAATGAAAAAGTTCCAGGTGAAAGCACATTATCACGCTGTTTTTCGTAACCATAAGGCAACAAACTGTAATAACCTTGTCCATCAATTGGATCTACGAAACGATTTCCTTTCATAAACCAAACTAAAACTGGACGAACGATATAACTACCTTGTATTAATAAAGGACGAGGTAGAATATTCATAATTTTTTTTAAAAGCTTTTTCACAAAAGTTTTCTTAAGGTTTGAATAAAAATGGTTTTTCTTCGTCAGATACGATTCCTAAAGCATCGTAAATAAACTGATAAGTTGACAATAATTTTGGTTCGCCATCTACCACACAAACATCGTGTTCGAAGTGAGCCGAATATTTATCATCGCGCGTTGTAACCGTCCAACCATCTGGGTGAAAGAAAACTTTTTCAGTTCCCATATTTACCATTGGTTCGATGGCTAACACCATTCCTTCTTCAATTTTTTTACCAGATCCACGACGTCCATAATTCGGAACTTGTGGTTCTTCGTGCATTTTACGACCTAATCCGTGTCCAACTAATTCACGAACGATTCCGTAACCATCTTTTTCACAATAATTCTGAATTGCAAAACCGATATCACCCACGCGATTACCTTTTTTCATTTGTTCAATTCCTTTGAACATCGATTCTTTTGTAATACGTAATAATTTTTCGGTTTCAGCATCTACTTCACCAACTGCAAATGTATAAGCGTGATCACCGTAAAAATCATTCATATAAACACCACAATCTACCGAAACAATATCTCCTTCGTTAAGCGGTTCGTCGTTTGGAATTCCATGAACAACTTGTTGATTTGGAGAGATACAAAGGTTTTTAGGGAAATCGTACATTCCTAAAAATGCAGGATATCCACCATTGTCGCGAATAAATTCGCCTCCTAATTTATCCAAATGATTGGTTGTAACACCAGGCACTACTTCTTTGGCTAACATACCCAAGGTTTTTGAAACCAATTGAGCACTTAGGTACATTAGTTCTAATTCTTCTTTACTTTTTAAATGTATCATAATCCGAAAAATCCTCTTTTCTTTTTCTTCTCAGGAGTTCTTTGCCCGTTTGCGTGAACACTTAATTCAATCTTTTTTGTAATGATTTGATAAACGTCACTCCAACCTGGGAAACCTCCTAAATTTCTGTCGTCGATAAAGATATCGGCATTTATTTTTCGACTTTGCGTATTTTTGTCAAAATCCTCTCCGTCAAAACTATTGTTGATGGCATAAAACTCAATACCGTTTTGTTTACAAAACTCAACTGCTTCGTCTAAATATTTACCACTACGATAAGTCCATAAAGTAAGGCGATATCCATCGTTTTGTAATTGTTTCAATGTTTCGAAAGCGAAGATTTTAGCTTTTCCAATTTCTGGATATTTATCATCTACTACAGTTCCATCAAAGTCAACAGCAATAATTTTATTAATCATGTTTGTAAGTATTTAAAGTTATTTAGGTTATTTTTTCTGAACAATAATATTTCCAGTCATTTCGGCTGGAATTTCAATTCCCATCAAAGTTAAGATAGTTGGTGCAATATCTCCAAGTTTACCATGCTCAACATTCCATTCGATATCTTTCTGAGCCAAAATAAATGGAACAGGATTCGTTGTGTGTTGCGTATTTGGCGATCCATCTTCGTTCATCATAAAATCTGAATTTCCGTGATCAGCCAAAATTACCACATTGTAACCGTGTTCTAAAGCTGCATTTACAATTTTCTCCGCACAAGAATCTACTATTTCAGCAGCTTTTATCGCTGCAGACATTACACCTGTATGACCAACCATATCTGTGTTTGCGAAATTTAAACAAATAAAATCAGCTGATTCTTTTTCGATTTCAGGAACAATTGCAGTTGTAATATCATAAGCCGCCATTTCTGGTTTCAAATCATAAGTCGCAACATCTCTTGGCGAAGCGCATAAAATACGAGATTCACCAACGAAAGGTTCTTCGCGACCACCATTGAAGAAAAATGTTACGTGCGGATATTTTTCAGTTTCAGCAATACGAATTTGCTTGCGACCAGCATTTGCAATAACTTCTCCTAATGTATTAACAATGTTTTTCTCATCAAAAATTACCGCAACTCCAGTATATGTAGCATCATATTCTGTCAATGTGATATATTTTAGATTTAATTTATGCATTCCAAATTCAGGAAAATCATGTTGTGTTAAAACTTCTGTAATTTCACGTCCACGATCAGTTCTAAAATTGAAACAAATCACGACATCATCATTCTCAATTTTAGCTTTTGGTTGACCATTTTCGTCCGTTACAATAATCGGTTTGATGAATTCGTCTGTCACGCCTTCATTATAAGATGCACGAATTGCTTCTAATGGATTTGTTGTTGTTTCACCAACTGCATTTACCATTGCATCGTATGCTAATTTCACTCGTTCCCAACGTTTATCACGATCCATTGCATAATAACGACCAGTTATCGAAGCAATTTCTCCTGTTGATTTTGTCATGTGATTCATCAATTCAGCAATAAATCCTTCACCAGATTTTGGATCGGTATCACGACCATCTGTGAAAGCATGTACAAAAACATTTTGTTGTAAACCAGATTGATTTGCTGCATCCAACAAACCTTTCAAATGATTGATATGTGAGTGTACACCACCATCAGAAACTAAACCGATGAAATGTACTTTTTTGTTATTCTCTAAAGCATATTGAAAAGCATCTTTTAAGATTGGTTCATTTTGTAACGTTCCGTTTTCAGTAGCCATATTGATTCGAACTAAGTTTTGGAAAACCACGCGTCCAGCACCCAAATTCATATGTCCAACTTCCGAATTCCCCATTTGCCCTTCTGGTAAACCAACGGCTAAACCAAACGTATCCAACGTAGAATGTGGAAATTTTTCGAAACAGCTATCTATAAAAGGTGTATTTGCTTGCGCGATTGCAGAAACAGCAGGGTTTGGTCCAATTCCCCATCCGTCCAAAATCATTAATATTGCTTTATTGTTCATTTTTCTTGTAATAATTAAGCCCAAAGATAAGCATTCCTTGGGCTGAAAGTTTATTTTTTGTATGGTTTAATTTGCGACTTCACTGATGAATTTGATACGCATCAAACGTAATTCTTCTTCATCATAATCGTCACCAAATTCATCTAATAATGATGACATTGAGTCAGAATCTGCGTCCATCAAGAATTCATAAATTTCCTCTTGTTGATCTTCGTCCAAAACTTCGTCAATATAATAATTGATATTTAATTTTGTTCCTTGATAAACGATACTTTCCATTTCTGAAAGTAAATCGCTCATCGTCATATTTTTTGCTTCCGCAACATCTTCAAGATTTAACTTTCTGTCTGTCGATTGAATGATATAAACTTTGTGACTCGATTTGTCAGCAACTTGTTTAATCACCATATCTTCAGGTCGAATAACGTCGTTGTCTTTAACATATTGCGCAATAAAATCTACAAATTCTTTTCCGAATTTCTGAGCTTTCCCTTCTCCAACACCAAACACATTTGTTAACTCCTTAACTGTTGTTGGATATTGCATTGTCATATCATCTAAACTCGAATCTTGGAAAACTGCAAAAGGTGGAATTTGATGTTTTTTAGAGATTTTTTTACGTAAATCTTTCAATTGTTTCAATAAAACATCATCAAAAGCAATAGGTGCAGAAGATGTTTCTTCTTTTTCAAAGCTACCTTCTGATAATAATTTTTTGAAATCAATATCTTCGGCAATTTCAAAAGAAGTTGGCTTACTAATGAAATCTTTTCCAGATTTGGTAATTTTTAAAATACCATATGATTCGATTTCTTTCTCTAATAAATTACGTACAATTAATTGGCGTAAAATAGATTTCCAATAATAATCTTCTTTTGCTTTTCCAATTCCGAAGAAATCTTCAGAGCTCAAATTATATGATTTTGTAATAGAAGTTTCTTTACCAACTATAACATTTACAACATCATTTAATTTTAATTTTTGATTTGTTTTCTGAACAACATCTAATGCAATTACTGCATCATCTTTTGCTTCAATCATTTTTTTAGGATTGCGCATATTGTCGTCCATATTTGCCCCTTCGCCGTTTTTGTCGTCGAATTCTTCTCCAAAATAATGTAACAAAAATTTACGACGCGACATCGAAGTTTCGGCATATGCTACAACCTCAGAAAGTAATTGCATTCCAACTTCGCGTTCTGCAACAGGTTTACTTGCTAAGAATTTTTCTAACTTTTCGATATCTTTATAATCATAGAAAGCAATACAAACACCTTCACCACCATCGCGACCTGCACGACCAGTTTCTTGGTAATAACTTTCTAACGATTTTGGCATATCGTAATGCATCACAAAACGTACATCTGGCTTGTCAATTCCCATTCCGAAAGCAATTGTAGCGACAACGACACTTGCATCTTCCATCAAAAACATATCTTGATGTTTGCTACGTGTTTTGGCGTCTAAACCTGCATGGTAAGGAATGGCATTGATTCCGTTTACTTGTAAAAGTTGCGTAATTTCTTCAACTTTTTTACGACTCAAGCAATAAATGACACCAGATTTACCATCGTTTTGTTTGATAAATTTGATGATTTGTTTGTCTTGATCAACCTTTGGGCGGATTTCGTAAAATAAATTCGTACGATTAAAAGAATCTTTAAAAACTTTAGCGCTTTGCATTCCCAAAGTTTTCTGAATATCTTCTTGTACTTTTGGTGTTGCTGTTGCAGTTAAAGCAATAATTGGCGCATCACCAATTTTGTTGATAATCGCTTTTAGATTACGATATTCTGGTCGAAAATCGTGTCCCCATTCAGAAATACAGTGCGCTTCATCAATAGCAAAAAAAGAAATTTTTACCGATTTAAAGAAATCGATGTATTCTTCTTTTGTCAAAGATTCGGGTGCAACGTACAACATTTTAGTTACTCCATCTTTAATATCTGTCATAACTGTTTTCGTTTCTGACTTGTTTAAAGATGAGTTTAATACGTGGGCAATTCCATCATTTTCAGAAATTCCACGTATAGCGTCTACTTGATTCTTCATCAGCGCGATTAAAGGGGACACAATAATCGCGACTCCATCTGACATTAATGCCGGTAATTGATAACATAAAGACTTACCTCCTCCAGTTGGCATCAAAACAAATACATCTTCTTTATTTAGTAAGCTTGTAATGATTTCGTGCTGCTGTCCTTTAAATTGGTCGAAACCAAAATATTTTTTTAGGTAAGATGTTAAGTTTTTCGAAGTGGCTTCCATCTACACAAAAGACTAAAATTAATATTATAAATTAAATAGTTCCTATATTTGATAACTCTTAAATATACACATAAATTTTATATGATTTATATATAATTGAGTGTAAATAAAAAAGGAGAGTAAAAGTACGAAAAATTTTAAAAATAGACAATAGAAATTTTATTGTGGAAAATTCAGAATTAATACAAATAGCGCAAGGGGTATTTCGAGAAGAAATTCAAGCGCTGGAAGCAATAGCTTCTCGTATTAGCGAGTCTTTTGTTGATGCGGTAAATGCGATATATAACACGAAAGGAAAGTTGGTAGTTGTTGGAGTAGGAAAGAGTGCACACATTGCAAATAAAATTGTAGCAACCTTAAATTCTACCGGAACTCCAAGTCAATTTTTACATGCGACGGAAGCTATTCATGGCGATTTGGGTCTTGTACGACCAGAAGATGTGGTGATTTGTATTTCGAAAAGTGGAAATACGCCAGAGATTACATATTTGGCTCCGATTCTTAAACAATATGCATCAGTTTTGATTGGTTTAACATCAAATTTGAAATCAGAATTAGCAAAAAATTCAGACATTGTTTTGGATGTTAATATTGATAAAGAAGCTTGTCCCGTAAATTTGGCACCAACAACTTCTACAACGGCTCAATTGGTAATGGGTGATGCATTGGCGGTAGCTTTGATGAAATTGAGAGCGTTTACACAAAACGATTTTGCAAAATATCATCCAGGTGGAGCTTTAGGAAAACGATTATTGTGGACAGTAGAAAATATTGTTGATCCAGAAAGAAAACCTTCTGTGCATCCAGATTCTTCGATTACAGAAGTCATTAATTCATTAACATCAGGTCGTCATGGAATTACAGTTGTGATTGATAATGATAAAATTGTTGGTGTGATAACAGATGGAGATTTGCGCCGAATGTTATTAAATAATGAAACTTTTGCACATTTAACTGCGAAAGATATTGCTTCAATGAATCCGAAAACAATCAAAAAAGCTGAAAAAGCAAGAGAAGCTTTAGCGATTCTTCGTCACAACAGTATTGGACAATTGGTGGTGGTTGATGAAGAAAATCATTATTATGGAATTTTGGATATTCACTCAATTTTAAACGAAGGAATCGAATAAGCGTATGGCAGATAATACAAAATCGAGTATGTCATTTTTGGCTCATATTGGTGAGTTGAGAGGACATTTGGTTCGTTCTATTTTATCAATTGTGATTACATCTATTGCAGTCGCTATTTATTGGGACGAATTGGTGGAACATGTGATTATGGCTCCATTAAAATCAACTTTTCCAACGTTTGATATTTTTAATCAATTTGGTGAATTAACAGGTTTCGGAAAAATTTATACCGAATCATTTGATATTTCGAAAGAATTGACCAATCTTAATCCATCAGGACAGATCACTTCACAATTTTTTGCAGTAATTGTGTGTGGTGTAATTATCGCAATTCCTTATATTATTTTTGAAATTTGGCGATTTGTAAAACCAGCATTAAAAGAAGCTGAACGAAAATATGCAGGATTTACCATTTTCGCTGTTTCGTTTTTCTTTGTAACAGGAGTCTTATTTAGTTACTATATGTTGCTACCATTGTGTACACAATTTTTATTCACTTACGATCCTTTTGGTGTAGGAAATACATGGACGTTGCCAAGTTATATCGATTTATTTGTTCAATTATTATTATCGATGGGAGTTATGTTTTTGATGCCTGTTTTCGTTTACTTCTTAACGAGTATTGGAATCTTAACACCAAAATTTTTGAAAGAATACCGTAAACACGCATTTATTGTTGTATTAGTGATTGCAGCTGCAATTACACCAAACGATGTGTACAGTATGATTTTAGTTACAATTCCTCTTTGGTTATTGTACGAACTAAGTGTATTGGTTTCAAATTCAGTTTATAAAAAACAATTGAAAGCGAAAAGTAACGACTTAGTAAAGAATTAACAATGTTATGCTTGCATAATAAAATAAATTAGTTATTTTTACATAAAAGAAAAAGTAAACACAAAATTATGAAGATATTAGTTTGTATTAGTAGTGTACCAGATACTACAGCAAAAATCAACTTCACAGCTGACGGAAAATCATTTGATAAAAATGGTGTTCAGTTCGTTATTAACCCGCACGACGAATTTAGTTTAAATAAAGCAGTAGAGTTACAAGAAAAACAAGGAGCTACTGTTACAATTTTAACTGTTGGAGATGCAACTGTAGATCCAGTTATGCGTAAAGCTTTAGCGATTGGTGCGAATGATGGAATTCGTATTGATGCTGATGCTCGCGATGATTTCTTTGTTGCTACACAAATCGCAAAAGCTGCTAAAGATGGTGGTTTTGATTTAGTATTGACAGGAAAAGAATCAATTGATTATAATGGAGGTTCTGTACCAGGATTAGTTGCTGCAATGTTAGATTATGGTTTTGTAAACGGATGTATCGGTCTTGATGTAGAAGGTTCTTCTGCAAAAGCTGTTCGTGAAATTGACGGAGGAAAAGAAACTGTAGAAGTTACTTTACCAGCTGTTATCGCAGGACAAAAAGGATTGGTTGACGAGGCTGCATTAAGAATTCCTAATATGCGTGGAATTATGCAAGCGCGTACAAAACAAATCGCAGTTGTTGCACCAGAAGCGACAGAAACTAAAGTTGAAGTTGTTGGTTATGTAAAACCTGCTGAAAGAGGTAATGTAACATTAATCGACAAAGACAATGTAGCAGAATTGGTAAGATTATTACACGAAGAAGCTAAAGTAATCTAATTATTCACCTAAAAAGAAATTAAAAAATGGCAATTTTTGTATACGCAGAGTCACACGACGGAAAATATAAAAAAGCAGGATTAGAAGCAGTTTCTTACGCAAAAGCTACAGCTGATGTTGCTGGAGATACTGTTACAGCAATCGTTTTTGGAAATGCTACTGCTGACGAATTATATAAATATGGAGCATCTAAAGTAGTTAAAGTTGATAATGCAGCTTTAGCAAAATTTGATGCAAATTCTTACGCAAAAGCTTTGGCTGAAGTTGCTCAAGGAGATGTTGTGGTTTTACCATCAACAAACGAAGGAGCGACTATAGCACCAGTTTTAGCATACAAAACAGGAGCATCTTTAGTAACAAATGTAGAAAAATCTCCAACAGCAGTTTCTCCATTCACAGTTGCACGTAAAGCATTCTCTGGAAAAGGAGTAGAAACTGTTGCAGTTTCAGGAAAAGTTGTAGTTACAGTTCTACAAAACGCATTCGGAGCAAAAGAAAATGCAGTTTCAGGTTCAGAAGAATCAGCTTCAGTATCAGTTTCTGATGCAGATGCAAAAGTAAAAGTTGTTTCAACAGAAATGGCTTCTTCTGATAAAATCGATTTGAAAGAAGCGGATATTGTTGTTTCTGCAGGTCGTGGAATGAAAGGTCCTGAAAACTGGGGAATGATCGAAGATTTAGCAAAAGTTTTAGGAGCTGCTACAGCATCATCTAAACCAGTTGCTGATATTGGTTGGAGACCGCATGCTGAGCACGTAGGACAAACAGGAAAAGCAATTGCGCCAAATTTATATATCGCAGTTGGTATTTCAGGAGCTATTCAGCACTTAGCTGGAGTTAATGGATCTAAAACAATTGTTGTCATCAACAATGATCCAGAAGCGCCTTTCTTTAAAGCGGCTGATTACGGAATCGTAGGAGATGCTTTTGAGATTGTTCCTAAATTAACTGAAGAGTTAAAAAAATATAAAGGTCAAGCTTAATCATTTTAAGCTTATAAATTCAATCCGAATCATTTAGGTGGTTCGGATTTTTTTTATTCATTAAAAAAAGATTAAATATTCATCAGTTTTTCATAGATTTACGCCCAAATGGACAATTTAATTAGATTAAATATTAAAGGAATATCTTACAGTCAAACTCAGACTGGCGCATATGCGTTGATTCTAGAGGAAAATGTAGGAGGAAGAAAGTTGCCAATTATTATTGGGAGCTTTGAGGCACAATCAATCGCATTAGCTTTAGAGAAAGATATTAATCCACCTCGTCCATTAACACACGATTTGTTTATTTCATTAGGAAAAGAATTTCAATTGAATGTTGATTCTATTTATATTTATAAATTAGAAGATGGCGTTTTCTATTCGAATATTATTTTTGTAAATAATGATGGACAACGTGCCGAAATTGATTCGAGAACTTCTGATGCAATTGCGTTGGCTGTTCGTTTCAATGCACCTATCTATGCCTATGATAATGTTGTAGAAAAAGCTGGAATTCATTTGGACGTTATTGAAGAAGAAGAAAATATACGTCGCGCAGCAAATAACTTCGAAGATGATTTGGATATCTTGGCTGGTTTGGAAAATGATTTGTCTGATATCAACGAATATGAAGGTTGGACAAAATCTGAACTTGAAACTGAGATGGAAAAAGCTGTGAAGAATGAAGATTATGAATTGGCAGCTCGCCTTCGTGATCAAATCGATAACATGGGAAACTAATAACTATTTCAAATAATTATGTCTGTAAAGCTTAGACTTACAATCATGAGTTTCCTTGAGTTTGCGGTATGGGGAGCATACCTAACCTCTATGGGAAATTACTTAGGATCAGTTGGCTTAGGTCCAAAAATTGGTCTTTTTTACGCGATGCAAGGTATTGTGTCGATTTTTATGCCCGCAATAATGGGTATTGTAGCGGATAGATGGATTCCTGTACAACGTTTGTTGGGATTGAATCATTTATTAGCTGCGATTTTTATGTTTGCAGCAGGTTATTACGGAATGACAGCTGGAAACGATGTAGATTTTACAACAATCTTCGCACTTTATTCGGTTAGTGTGGCGTTCTTTATGCCAACAATCGCCCTTTCTAACTCAACAGCCTACACAATTTTAAAACAAAATAATTTAGACACAATCAAATCCTTTCCTCCAATCAGAACGTTTGGAACAGTTGGTTTTATTGTAGCGATGTTATTTGTTAATTTCTCTGGATTTAAAGATGGTGTTTTTGGATTTAACTTTTCAAGTGATCCAACATTCGTAAGTTTTCAATCCAATTATTATCAGTTCTTTGTATCTGGGTTTTTAGGAGTTATATTGTTTTTATACAGTTTCTTACTACCTAATTGTCCAGTTAATAAAAGTTCTGAAAAACAATCTATTTCTGATGCATTTGGTTTAAAAGCTTTTGCATTATTCAAAGATAGAAAAATGGCAATTTTCTTTATCTTTTCGATGCTTTTAGGCGTTTCTTTGCAAATTACGAATGGATATGCAAATCCATTTATCACAACGTTTAAGGATATTCCAGATTATGCCAATACGTGGGGAGCAAGTAATGCAAATGCTTTAATTTCGTTGTCTCAAGTTTCTGAAACATTGTGTATTTTATTAATTCCTTTCGTGCTAAAACGATTCGGAATCAAAATCGTGATGTTGATGGCAATGGTAGGTTGGGTCTTACGTTTCGGATTATTTGGATTAGGAGATCCAGGATCTGGCGTTTGGATGTTTATCTTATCAATGATTGTTTACGGAATCGCTTTCGATTTTTTCAATGTATCAGGTTCGTTGTATGTAGACAAAGAAACAAACGAAGAAATTCGTTCTTCTGCACAAGGAGTTTTTATGATGATGACCAATGGTTTTGGAGCAACAATCGGAATGTTAATTGCACAATACATCGTGAATCATTTAGTGTATAGTCAAACTGATTTGACATTGCAGCTAGAAGGATGGAGACATTCTTGGTTTATTTTCGCAGGCTACGCATTAGTTGTTACGGTATTGTTCGCAATTGTGTTCAAATACAAACACAATCCAGACGAAGTACAAGATGTAAAACATTAAGGTGTAAAAAATATAAAAGCAAGAATCAAAATTCTTGCTTTTTTTATGCACGAAAGTTTCTAATCTATTCTTTTATACGTCACAAACGAGTAAGCATATGGATGTTTTTCATCTTTTTTGAAATCTTCTCGTTCTACTTCTTCCCATTCGTCCAAGTCTATTTCTGGGAAATAAGTGTCTCCATCAAATTCGTGATGAACTTCTGTGATGTACAAAATATCAGTAAATTCCATCGCTTGTTTGTAAATATTTCCACCACCGATAATGTAAATATCATCGTCAATTTTTTTCGCAACTTCTATTGCTTTTGGTAAAGAAGACGCAATTTCGATACCTTCTGTATTCCAATTCTGATCTCTTGTCACAACAATATTGGTACGATTTGGTAAAGGTCTACCCAATGATTCGAACGTTTTTCGTCCCATAATAATAGGATGCCCAGAAGTTATACTTTTGAAATGTTTCAGATCATTTGGTAAATGCCAAATCAAATCATTTTTTGCACCAATTACGTTGTTGCTTGCTTTTGCTACTACAATGTTTATCATAAGTTATAAGGTAAAAAAAGCTATCCTCTTGCAAGGATAGCTTAACAAATATAATAATTTTAGTGAATTATTTCATTTTATTTATAGCATCTTGTAATTGCTCCACTTGTTTTGCAATAGTTGCTGATTTAATTGTTTTTGCAGCATTCGTTTTTACTTGCAATGCTTTTTCAGCCATCATTTTCACAGCTTGTCCTGCTTGTGGATTTTGTTCTTTCAAATATGGATAATAACGCGAATATGTTTTAGCAATTTCAGCCGTTGCATCTGGTGTGTCATTGTTCATAATCCAATTGAAAGCTTGTTCAGCAATTTTTCCTTTTTCTGGATCTTGGAATTTTACGAATTCATACATCGCAGCAGATTCCGAAATTAAAGCAGCTTTATCCAATTGATTATTTTTGATCCAAGTCGGAACTAATGCCATTGCTAAATCTGGTGAACCTTTAATCACTTCATTATCAAGATTAGTTGTTAAATCATTAATTTTTGAAGGATTATTTTTTAAGATTCCAGTTAACGAGGCTCCTTGAACACTAAATGAAGGGCTTTTTGAAGCTTTCTCGAAAATTGCTACATCATAAATATTGGCATCATTCAAAGCACTTAAAGCAGCCGCTTGAACCAATGTTTTAGGATCATTAGAAGCCAATTGTTTTAATTTTGATGAAGCTTTATCAACAATCGTTTTTGATTTTGTGTCCAATTTATGAATCGCATAAATTCTTAATCCATCAAATGAATCATCTAAAGCATTAACCAAGGCATCAGCCGCTTTTGGATTAGTTGCTTGCGCATTTGCCATTGCTTCAATCGCTAATAAACGTGTCGTGTAATTTCCTTTTCCAGCTTTGTATTGCGCAATAAAATCTTCAACAGGTTTTTTATCGTCGATATCTGCTAATAAAACTTGATCCGCATTTGGAATAACGACATCAGGTTTTTGGTTTGCTGCAAATTCGAAAACAGTTTCGGCTTGTTTTGGAACCCAAACTTGTTGACGCGTTGTTTTTCCATTTTCGACAATATCAATCGCAAAAGGAAATTCAAATAATTTTGAAGCATCTTGACGAACAACAACTTTTATTTTTTTATTTGCTGAAGAATAATCTGAAACAACTGTTAATTTTGGATGACCATTTTCGTAATACCATTGATTGAAAAACCAATTTAAGTCACGACCAGAAACTTCTTCCAAAGCCAATCGTAATTGAGTAGATTCAGCTTTTCCGTATTCATTATCTTTCAAATATTTGTTCAAACCTTTGAAGAAAGCATCATCTCCTAAGAAGTTTCTCAACATATGTAAGATAATTCCACCTTTGTTGTACGAAACACCATCAAACATGTCTTCGCGAGAATTGTAATGAACTCGAACCAAATTTTTCGTTGGTCCATCGCCTTGTTTATAACCAAACATTTCGTTGTAACGATGCTCATCCGCTTTCTCTTTTCCGTATTTATATTCAAACCATAAATATTCAGAATAATTAGCAAACGATTCATTCACTGTTAAATTTCCCCAACTTTCAGCCGTAACTAAATCTCCAAACCAATGGTGAAATAATTCGTGCGCAATAACATATTCAGCAGTGTTTTCATCGACTAATTGACCAGCTTTTTGCTGAACACCATCATGAAATAAAGAAGCTGTTGTATTTTCCATAGCTCCAGAAACATATTCGCGAGCCGTCATTTGTGCATATTTATCCCAAGGATAAGGATAGTTTAATCTATCAGAAAAGAACTGAATCATTTCTGGTGTATTACCAAAAATTTGCTTTGCAACATCTTTATATTCTGGTTCTACGTAATAATCAACATTGATATTTTTCCATTTATCATTGATGACTGCGTAATCTCCAATCCCGAAAAAGAATAAATATGGCGCATGTTTTTTATCAAATTTCCAATAATCAGTTTTTGTTCCGTCCGAATTTTTCTTCGAAGATTTCATTGTTCCATTTGATAATGAAACATATTTATCAGGATATGTTAACGTGATTTCTTGTGAAGTTTTTTGATTCGTTTTATCAATTGTCGGGAACCAACAAGAAGAAGATTCAGTTTCGCCTTGTGTCCAAATTTGAGTTGGATAATTTGGTCGTTCACCTTTTGCATTGATAAAATAAACACCTTTTGCATCGTTTATGGCCGCACTTCCTTCTTGTTTTACTTCGTTTGGACGCGCTGTATACTTGATGTAAAGTGTATATTCTTGATCTTTTTTGTATTCTTTATCCAAATCGATGACTAATTGTAAATCATCGTATTTATAATTTAATTTTTTTTTTGTAGCACCATTTACCAAAGCGACTTCGCTAATCAACATTGCTTTTGCGTCTAATGTAACTTTGTTTGTAGCATAGAAATGTGGTTTCAATGTTACCCAAGCTTCACCTAAAACGTGCTCTTTTGCATAATCAAATTTAAGATCCAATTTGGTATGAACAAGATTATTAATTCGTTCTGCTTCTGCACGATAAATATCTAATTTGTTCGTTTGGTTTTCGTTATAACTCGGCGGTGGCGTCATTACTTGCGCATAAGTAAGACTTGATATAATAAAGGCTGATGAAAGCCAAAGGATTCGTTTTTTCATCGTAAAAATTTATTTCTATTGGTTGATAATTTTCTCGAAAAGTTACAAAAAAAGCCTCCAATTTGGAGACTTTAAGTGTTTTTTTATGATTAAACTGCTACAATTCCTTTGATGTGAGGATGAGCTTGATAATTTTCTAATTCGAAATCTTCGTATGTAAAATCAAAAATATCCTTTACATTCGGATTGATTTTCATTGTTGGAAGAGGAAAAGGTTCGCGTGTTAATTGTAGTTCAACTTGTTCAAAATGATTTTTGTAAATATGTGCATCTCCAAAAGTATGCACAAAATCGCCGACTTCTAAATCACAAACTTGTGCAACCATCATTTGTAATAACGCATATGACGCAATATTGAATGGAACACCTAAGAAAATATCTGCACTACGTTGATACAATTGCAACGATAATTTTCCATCATTCACATAAAACTGAAAAAATGCATGACATGGAGCTAAAGCCATTTGATCTAATTCTCCAACATTCCAAGCAGAAACTATAATTCTACGTGAATCAGGATTATTTTTTATTTGATCAATCGCAACTTTAATTTGGTCAACAACTTCTCCATTTGGTTTCCCCCATGAACGCCATTGATGACCATAAATAGGACCTAAATCACCATTTTCGTCAGCCCATTCGTTCCATATTCTTACACCATTATCTGTTAAATATTTGATATTCGTATCACCTTTCAAAAACCACAACAATTCGTAGATAATCGATTTTAAATGTAATTTTTTAGTCGTCACCAAAGGGAAACCTTTCGACAAATCGAAACGCATTTGGTAACCAAAAATACTTTTAGTTCCTGTTCCCGTTCTGTCTTCTTTAAAAGCGCCTTCTGCTAAAACCTTTTTACATAAATCGTGATATTGTTGCATTTTGAGTATATTTAACCTTTCAAATTTAGTGATTTTTTTTAGAATGAAAATTAGTTTAATTTTTACAATTTTAGTGCTTTTTATGTTTTTTGCTTCGTATAGCAAATCAGATTTTGGACGAAAAATTGCGCAACATTTTTATTTCCAAACTTTATTTAATGTTGTTTTGGTGGTTGTTTTTGTGTCAAAAATTGTTCATATCAAACTAAATTTAATCTCAATGATTTCGCTAATTGTTATTGGTTGCATGTTGTATATGAGCTTTCCAAATTATTTACAACAATTGAAGAGAAGGATAGGTAAATAGTTACGTATAATTTTTTATCTTTGCACTTATGAAAAACGAAGCGGGAATTTTTGGTTTAAGACCAGTAATAGAAGCGATTGAAGCAGGGAAAACAATCGACAAAATTTTTATTCAAAAAGGTTTACAAGGTGAAATTTTTTCTGAATTGAGAAAATTAATCACTGAATATGAAATTCCTGTAAGTTATGTACCTGTAGAAAAACTAAATCGTTTTACAGGAAAAAATCACCAAGGAGTCTATGCATTTATTTCGCCAATCGAATTTGATTCAATCGAAAATGTATTACCTCAAATTTGGGAACAAGGAAAAACACCTTTTATCTTGATTTTAGATCGTGTTTCTGATGTTCGTAATTTTGGTGCAATCGCTCGTACAGCAGAATGTGTTGGTGTTGATGCAATTATTATTCCAGCAAAAGGTTCGGCTTCTGTAAATGCAGATGCGATCAAAACTTCGACAGGAGCGTTGTACAATATTCCGGTTTGTAAAGAAGGAAATTTAGTGAATGTTATTAAATATTTACAATCGGCTGGAATCTCAATTTTTAGTGCTTCTGAAAAATCAGCAGAATTTATTTATGATGCAGATTTCTCTGTTCCTGCAGCTATTGTGATGGGAAGTGAGGAAGATGGAGTTTCGGATTCTATTATTAAAATTTCGGATAAAATTATTAAATTGCCTATGGCTGGACAAACTGCTTCACTGAATGTTTCGGTTGCGGCTGGAGCGATTTTGTACGAAGCTGTTCGCCAAAGAATGTTACAAGATTTATTTTAAAAACATATAACGATGACCTATTCTACTTTTATTGGATTTTTGTTGATTGCGATTAGCGTTGCAATGTACTATTTTACAAATTTAGATATCTCAAGATTATTTGCGGACAAAGAATTTTTAGTCGGAATAACAGGAGGTGCTGGAGTTGGATTTATACTTGGTGGATTCTTAGGTTGGTTGTACAAATACAAAGCAGTGAACAAAGCGAATGCAGAAATTGCAAACGAAGAAAAACGTAAAGTTGCAGAACAAAAAGCACAAGAAGCAGCTGCAAAAGAGCAAGCAAAGTTAGATGCGCAACAAGAAAAAGAAGAATCGGGATTGTAATTATGAAAGCAAATAGTTTTTTAAAAATTACATTTCTTTTTGTAATATTATTTTTTTCAAATTTTGTTAATGCTCAAAAAGTTTCTCATTATATCATTAATGAAGAATATTTTGAATTCCCTGGAAAATGGGAACATAAAGGACAACTTAAAAGTTCAAGACAATATCATTTTGTTAATAAGAAAACCGATGTTAGCTTAATGATTGTCGTAGCGAAACCAGAAAAATATGAATTTTATGAAACAGGTTTGTCTGAAAGTGAACTTTTAGAGAAATATTATAAATGGGAGACTGATTATTGGAAAACCGGAGAAAAAGTATTAGTATCAGAATTAAAGAGAAACTCTAATTATATAATTTGGAGAATATTTAAGGAGAAAGTAAAAGGAAATATAGATTTAAATTCATATTTATTATTTTCGGTTCGTAATAATAAATTAACAGGGATTACTTTAAATGATAATGGAGAAAAACCGATGTCTGAAGAAGAAAAAATAAAATTTTTGGAAGATATTTTTCAAAGTCAAAATAAAAAATAAAAAACGGTCGAAAATTAATTTTCGACCGTTTTTTTATGTTGTATTTCTTGGTAATAAAAACAAGGAACTAAAATTAATAAAAACATGGGCTGAATGAGAAATCTTCTCACATAAAATAAAACCATTTCGCCTGATGAAAAATGTGTTGAAATCAAATAATTATAGATTGGTAAAAGAACGATTAATCCGATAATCATAATAATGATAGAGAATTTAACGTAACTTTTTTTCCAGAAAATAAACCAAACAATTAATACCGTTAATAATGTATTAATTAGATAGCGAACCATCAGACTTGCGTTTAATTTTGGTAAATCAATTTCAGGAAATTTTGAATGTCCAACAAAATGAAAGTATTCTAAGAAAGGATCATAAAATAAAATATCTTCAAATTTTCGGACTAATATTAATCCAAAAACAAGTAAAACTGCAATTGCATAACGTAAATATTTATTTAGCATTTTGCTTATTGTATTTTGTTACAAAAAATTTGATCCAAACAATCCAAAGAATCACGATTGAACCATAAATAATTGCAGGGAATAGATAATCGTGCGCCATTTTACCATATTCTGCGTGGTATCTAAAAATATAATTTAACAACATAATTCTCGAAATATTCATCACAAAAAGAATTGCTAAACCAGACAAAATAAACAAAAAAGTTTGTTTGAAATTCGTGTAAAAAGCAACGATAAACGCTATGAAAATTATCAAAATAGAAATCGCATTACAACCTTCATTTACAATAGACGCCACTTGTCCGTCCATTACCAAACGCATCCAAGGCTGATTTTCTGCAATATTAGAAAAAGTAAAAAAACCACATTTGTTCAAGCCAAAAGCTGTTACATCTGACGTTAATTTTGTAAACGGATCAGGGTTATTGTGCGGTAAATATTGATCCAAATACAATTTATAAGCTAAACTTAAAATAATGTAAGTTCCTAAAAAACGTGCAAGGAATAACAATAAAGGTTTAAATTCTTTCATTTGGTTAAAAAATCTTGAACAAATATAAATGAAAAACGTCAACTTTTGATTAAGTTATGATTAATCAATAAATTTGCTTTTTTAGAAGTAACAAAATGCAAGATTTACATAAACGCGTGGATGTCATAATTGATAGCGCAATTTCTACGGAAGATAGATTACAAAAGATTTGTCAATTGTTGAGTGACGAAGTTGAATACTATAATTGGGTGGGATTTTATTTCAAGAATGGAGATAAAAATGAACTAAAACTTGGACCTTATGTTGGTGCAGCTACCGATCATACAATAATTCCTTATGGTAAAGGAATTTGTGGGCAAGTGGCAGAATCTAACGAAACTTTTGTTGTGCCAGACGTTTATGCACAAGATAATTATTTGGCTTGTTCAATAGAAACGAAAGCTGAAATTGTTGTTCCAATTTTCAAAAATGGAGAAAATATTGGTCAAATTGATATCGATTCGCATAAAATTAATCCGTTTACAGAAGACGATACAAAGTTGTTAGATTACGTTTGTCAGCGAGTTTCAGAAATTATTTAAGCAATGATTGATTTAATTTTAAAATATTTTCCTGATTTAACGGAAAAACAAATCGAACAATTTTCGAAAGTTGGTGATTTGTACAAAGAATGGAACGATCAAATCAATGTTGTTTCTCGAAAAGATATTGATGAAATTTATACGAACCATATTTTACATTCTTTAGCGATTGCAAAAGTGATGGAATTTGCAGATGGTTCTTCTGTTCTGGATGTAGGAACTGGAGGTGGTTTACCAGGAATTCCGTTGGCAATTTTGTTTCCGAATGTTCAGTTTCATTTGGTAGATTCTATCGGAAAAAAAATCAAGGTTGTAAAAGGTGTGGCTGACGGTTTAGGTTTGACGAACGTAAAAGCAGAACAAAAACGTGCCGAAGAATTAACAGATAAATACGATTTTGTGGTTTCTCGTGCGGTGACAGCAATGCCAAGATTCGCAGAATGGATTCGAGGAAAATTTAAAAAAGAAGCGATTAATCCTTTTCCAAATGGTTTATTATATTTAAAAGGAGGTGATTTGACAGAAGAATTAGCAGGTTTTCCAAATGCAGTTTTATTTGATATTCAAAACTTTTTTGACGAAGATTTTTTCGAAACGAAAAAAGTCGTTTATTTAGAAAAGAAAGATATTTAATTTATAGAAATTATAGATCAGAAAACCGAAATCAATTTGATTTCGGTTTTTTATTTTAACAATTATTGAATTAATCCAAAAAATGATGCTTAAAACGTTATTTTATCCAATACTTTAAGTTCTTTTTAAGAGGTTTTCTCGTCAAAATTCACTATATTTGTTTGTTTTAAAAAGTTAGAGACATATTATGAGTAATAACACATATACGGCGGATAATATCCAAGCGTTAGAAGGAATGGAGCACGTACGTCTTCGTCCATCGATGTACATTGGTGACGTCGGAGTTAGAGGATTACACCACTTAGTTTACGAGGTTGTTGATAACTCTATTGATGAAGCTTTAGCAGGATACTGTGATACAATCAAGGTAACAATTTTAGAAGGAAACTCGATTCGTGTAGAAGATAACGGACGTGGTATTCCTGTCGACTTACATAAAAAAGAAGGAAAATCTGCATTAGAAGTTGTAATGACGAAAATTGGTGCAGGAGGTAAGTTTGATAAAGATACGTACAAAGTTTCTGGAGGTTTGCACGGTGTTGGAGTTTCGTGTGTTAATGCACTTTCTAACCATTTATCGGCAGAGGTTTTCAAGAATGGAAAACAATATATTCAGGAATATTCGAAAGGGAAACCTTTGTATGATGTAAAAGAAGTTGGAACGACTGATAAAAGTGGTACAACAGTAACTTTTACGCCAGATGATACAATTTTCCAAGAAGTACAAACATATAACTATTCTACTTTAGCAAATCGTTTGCGTGAGTTAGCTTTCTTGAACAAAGGAATCAATATTGTATTGGTTGACGAACGCGAGAAAGATGCTGATGGAAATCCTGTAACAGAAACTTTTCATTCTGAAGAAGGATTAAAAGAATTTGTTGAGTTTATCGACGGTAGCCGCGAATCTATCATGGATAAAGTAATCTTCATGGAAGGTGAACGTGATGGAATTCCAGTTGAGGTTGCAATGCGATACAATACATCGTATAACGAAAATGTACATTCGTATGTAAATAACATCAATACACACGAAGGTGGAACACATTTATCTGGTTTCCGTCGTGCATTGACACGTACATTGAAAAAATATGCCGAAGAAAACTTTAATCTTGCAAAAGAAAAAGTTGAAATCGTTGGAGATGATTTCCGTGAAGGATTAACAGCAGTTATTTCGGTAAAAGTAATGGAGCCTCAATTTGAAGGACAAACGAAAACGAAATTAGGAAACTCTGAAGTTTCTCCTGCGGTTGATAAAATCGTAGCAGAAATGTTAACGAATTTCTTAGAAGAGAATCCAACAGAAGCAAAACAAATTGTTGATAAAGTAATTTTAGCAGCAAAAGCTCGTCAAGCAGCGAAGAAAGCTCGTGAAATGGTACAACGCAAAAACCCAATGGGAGGAAGTGGATTGCCAGGAAAATTAGCGGATTGTTCTTCTCGTAAACCAGAAGAGTCTGAGTTATTCTTAGTCGAGGGAGATTCTGCCGGAGGAACGGCAAAACAAGGTCGTGATCGTCATTTTCAAGCAATTTTACCATTACGTGGTAAAATCTTAAATGTTGAAAAAGCGATGGCGCACAAAGTTTTGGATAACGAAGAGATTAAAAATATATATACAGCTTTAGGTGTAACAATTGGAACTGAAGAAGATTCGAAAGCGCTTAATATTTCGAAATTGCGTTATCATAAAGTTGTGATTATGACCGATGCTGATGTCGACGGTTCTCACATCGCGACATTAATTTTGACATTCTTCTTCCGTTACATGAAAGAATTGATTGAGCAAGGACATATTTATATTGCAACGCCACCTTTATATTTAATTAAAAAAGGAGCGAAAGCAGAATATGCTTGGGACGAAAAAGATCGTGAGCGTTTAACTGCCGAATTCTCTACAGATGGTTCTGGTAAAGGAGTTACAATTCAACGATACAAAGGTCTTGGGGAAATGAACGCAGAGCAATTATGGGATACAACTCTTAATCCAGAGCACAGAACGTTGCGTAAAGTAACAATTGATAATGCGACAGAAGCAGATCGCGTGTTCTCTATGTTGATGGGTGATGATGTACCGCCTCGTCGTGAGTTTATCGAGAAAAATGCACACTATGCAAAAATTGATGTTTAAGAGTTTATTCTAATTAAGATAAAAAAAATCCGTTCAAAACTATTGAACGGATTTTTTTTGTTTAAACTCTTATTAAAGATTAATCGTATATAGATAACTGTTTAGAAAAGAAAATGTTCCATTTTTGTTGCTGAACTACATTTGCAGAATGGTTTGTTTCTTTATCATATTTAATTGCCATATCATTATATTTTTTTGAAACTTCTTTAATTAAATTTTGAAGAGTTATATTGAAATTACTCGTAGTAAATTTTGTTGTTTTATACTTTTTTAATATTTCTTTAATAGTTAAAATTCCTATGTCAAAATGTCCTTGCTCATGAATCAATAGATTGTCTGTGACTTTATTCATTTTTGCCCACGATTTAGTTTGATCTAATTCTAAGATAATTTCAAAACCATTGATGGTAATTGAATCCCCTTCAGTTTTTACACTTTCTATTTTTGTACGAAACTTATAAGAAGTGTAAGCTGTAAAAGAAGAGTTATTGTCAATTTTCCCTTTGAAATCATCCCAAGTCAATCTTCCTGTATACTCTTGGTTATTAACAATTATTTTTTGACCAAAACAGATTGTTGAAATAATTAAAGTAAGTTTAAGTAATAAAATTTTATACATTTTTTTTAGGTTTATTAAATTGTAGATTTTATTTTTTTGTACAACTAAAATTAAAAAAAATATTTAATCTAAATCTATCATTAAAAACCACTAATATAATTAATTTTCCTCTACTCAGAAATAATCAAAGTGGTTGGTACATTGGAAATCCAAATGCTTTTCGTTTCGATAAGGTTTTTCCAGCTTTCCATACTAATCATCATCAAATCCATTTCATCCAAAAACTCTTTATCCAATTGTTGTTTGTACGAAAGACTAATATGATTTGGAGCAATATTTTCGATACTACGAATAATTTCTTTTACTTCTGAATGACGTTTCGTGTAACCGCTTACGTCTACAATAATAATTTGAGATTCGCTATTTGATATTAAACGTTGTGCATATTTCAGTAAATCGGCATCTTTATTTCCAAAAAGAGGAAGAAAAACTTTCTCCGCTTTAGTAAAATTTTTGTCCAAAACAATTCCAACAGGAACTGTTGATTTGTTCAATAATTGTTTCGTTCTTTCGTTGAAAATTGAATGATCAAACATGTTTTCTTTTCCAGTAACTTGACCAATCAAAATATCTGGATCGATAATTTTTGTCGTAAATCCTAAAATATTTCCTAATAACGAACCCGAATAAATAGAATTTCTAACACCCATCAACATTAAATCGTAATCACCTTTTTGTGCAATATCAATTGTCTCAAAAACCATATCTGTAGAAACTTTGAACATTGTCGTTACATCTTGATGTAATTCTTTGGAAACCTCAATAATCGGTTCGAAAATTTCTGCTTCTCTATCTTCAAGATTGAAATGTTGCACTTCGCTACTTTTCATCACATGAATTGCCGAAACAAGTGAGTTTTCGTCTTGTTTTTTGATAAAGCTATTAGCTATTCGTAACAATTCAGCACCTTTTTCAGGTGTTTGAAAATCAATTAAAATTTTATATTTCTGACTTTGACTAATTTCAGAAAGTTCATTTTCTGTTTTTTGTTTGCGGAAAATCCAATTGATTAAATCCAAAGCTGGACCTGTCATAAAAGTTGTGACCAAAGCCATTATCACCATCATAGCGAAAACTTCTGGTGTTAAAACTCCTAAATCATATCCAATGTTTAGCACGACTAATTCCATCAAACCTCGTGTATTCATTAAGGCACCAATGGTCAAACTGTCTCTCCAGTTTTGTCCAACAAATTTAGCGGCTACTGCACTTCCAACAAATTTTCCTGTTACAGCTACCAAAATAATCATTCCCGCAGTTTGCCATAAATGTGGACTATCTAATAATCCAATTTGTGTTCTTAAACCTGTAAAAACAAAGAACAGCGGAAGTAATAAAACCAATGAAACATCTTCTATTTTTTCGATGAATAAATTTCTAAATTTCACATTTTCAGGCATAATTGTTCCAGCTAAAAAAGCTCCAAATAATGCATGAATTCCTATGATTTCACTTAAGTATGAAGAAATAATTAAGACCAAGAAAAAGATTCCAATGATAGGTTTTGTAAGCGTTGTTTTGCTCGAATGTACGTCTGCAATTCTCTTTAGGAAAGGACGAACGAAACGAACCATCGCGATAACGTAAACAATTGCCAGTAAAATCACATAGATAGAACTGATGAATGAACCAGCTTTTACAATGGCGATAACCGCAGCTAATAAACACCAAGCTGTGATATCGTCGGCAGCAGCACAAGTAATTACAATAGAACCTAAACGTGTTTTGCTAATTCCGCGTTCTTGTACAATTCGTGCCAAAACCGGAAAGGCTGTAATACTCATCGAAATTCCGATAAACAGGGCGAATGATAGAAAATTAATTCCTTCTGGCGCGAATTCCATGTAAATTAATCCAGCTAAAGCTAAACCAAGTGTAAATGGAATAATGATACTTGCGTGGCTAATAACAATCGCGTCTTGTGCATTTTTCTTTAGCACTTTCAGGTCTAATTCCATTCCGATAACATACATGAATAGAATCAAACCGATTTGACTGATAAATTCTAAGTTTCCTAACGATTCTTTTGGAAAAAGATCTCCGAAAAATTCTGGGAAATGCATTCCTATAAAAGAAGGACCAAGGAAAATACCTGCAATAATTTCTCCAATTACAGTTGGTTGTCCAATTTTATTAAAAATCCATCCAAAAACTCTTGCGGTAAATATAATGGTCACAATTTGTGCTAATAAAATAGCAAGAGGGTGTCCAATATTGTGTGTAATACTGTTGATGAAATCATTGAAGTAATTGCTTCCATTTGCAGCATGAACAACATGTTTTCCAGCTTCCATTTCTTCTGCTTTAATCACAATAAAATACATCATGATTGAACAAAGTAGAATGGTTATTATATAAAAAATAGAATTTCTTGTCGATTTTTTCATGGCGTTAATTTTCAACAAAAGTCAGAAATTAATTTACAGAAAAATATCAATATTTTTTAAACTTGAGTAAAATGTAATGAAATGGATTTTTTTTGTAATCAAATTGAAATTTGAGCAATAAAATTAGCTTTGTAAACTTCACTTAACACCAAATTAATTTCTTTATTTTCTTTTGATAAAACATCTAAAGTAACGTTGTCTGAGTGGAAATATTTGATGTGATGTAAGCTGATTATTTCTCGTTTATTGATACGAACAAAATCTTTTTCGGGTAACATTTCTGATAATGCATCGAGTGTGATATTTTTCAAAATCAAGAATGATAAATCTTGATAATAAACCACTTTATCACGGCTGTCAACGGTAGAAGTTGTAATGTACAAAATTTGATTAAACTGCAACAAAATTTTTCCTTTATCCGAATTTAATTGTACAAAATTATTTGGCGTCGAAAAACTATTTTGCAAACGTTTTTTTACTTTGTCAACAGCTTGTTGTAAACGCTCTTTTTTGATTGGTTTTTGAATATAATCTGTCGCATCTAAATCAAAAGCATCAACAGCATATCCCTTATAAGCAGTGGAAAAAATAAACGGTTTTTCTTTTAATAAATTAGCGATTTGTAAACCATTTATTTTAGGCATTTCGATGTCTAAAATACAAAAGTCAAAATCTAAGTTTTCAATTTCGTTAATGAATAATTCAGGATCAACATAAGCTTTCACAACTTCTATGTCCTCCATTTGTTCACACAACATTTTCAGGTATTTTAACCCAAGAATTTCGTCGTCAATTAGTATGCATTTTAGTGTAAAACTCATGTAGATTTATTTTTAAGTTGGCTACAAAAATATCCTGTTCAATAGTTTTAGAAAGTGAAAAATCGTCGTCGTAAACCATTTTCAAGCGATGTTCTAAGGATTGACTTCCATGTCCGCCAGTTTCTTTTTTTAAACTATTTTTTGGTGAAATTTTATTCATTACCTGAATTTGAAATGATTTATTATTCAGTTCAAGCAAAATTTTTATAAATGAATTGGCTTGTTGAAAGTCGGTATGTTTGAAAGCATTTTCAATAAAATCAATACTTAATAAAGGTAAAATAATTTTTTCTTGATAATAAGGTGAAGTTTCATCAATTTTCGTTTTAACTTGAAAATCAAACAAAGGCGAAACTTTTACTTTATTAATTTCAATAAAGTTTTTAGTGAAATCTATTTCATCTTTTATCGTCACAAAATTGTCTTTGCTTTCGTACAAAATATAATCCAACACATTTGCCAATTTATCAATCGTATAATAGGTTTGATAAGCATTTGACTGAATAGAATTAAGTATGTTTTTGAATAAATGAGGATTCAGTTTAGCTTCGTATGACTCCAATTTTAACTCATCAACTTTTGTAGATAAATTGTCTAAACGTTGCGTTTGCTCATGACTTATTTTTTTCTCAGATTTTAATGAATGGATTAAATATGTAATCATAATGATTAGAAAAATAATCAATGCAATAATGAGATAAAGTAATATGGTAGGAAGTTGAATCATGCGAAAAATTCTAACTCAAAGATAGAATAATTTATGAATAAAAAAATCCAGAAAGTAGAACCTTCTGGATTTTTAGAAATATGGTGAAAGAAATTATTAAGCGTAATATTTTGCTTTTAATTCTTTTACTTTTGGATCATCTAAGAATTCATCATACGTCATATAACGATCGATGATTCCGTTTGGAGTTAACTCGATAATACGGTTACAAGTTGTTTGAATCAATTCGTGGTCATGAGAACCCATTAAAATTGTTCCTTTGAAATTAACCAAAGAATTATTCAATGCTGTAATCGATTCTAAGTCTAAGTGACCTGTTGGCTCGTCTAACAATAATACGTTTGCACGTAATAACATCATGCGAGAGAACATACAACGCATTTTTTCACCTCCTGATAAAACAGAAGATTTTTTAAGAGCTTCGTCTCCAGAGAATAACATTTTCCCTAAGAAACCACGCATAAATTCTTCGTGACGTTCATCGTCTGATTCTGTATATTGACGTAACCAATCAACCAAGTTGATATCTTCTTTGAAGAAATCTGTATTATCTAAAGGTAAATACGCTTGTGTTGTTGTAATTCCCCAAGTAAAATCTCCAGAATCTGGCTGAGCTTTTCCTGAAAGAATTTCGAAAAATTGAGAAACTGCTTTCGAGTTACGAGAGAAAATACCAATTTTATCACCTTTTTTCAAGTTGATGTTCGCATCTTTAAATAAAACTTCTCCATCTACAGAAGCAGATAAATTGTTTACTTCTAAGATTTGATCACCAGCCTCACGCGATTGTTCCCAGATAAGTGCTGGATATCGACGAGAAGAAGGTTTGATATCTTCGATATTTAATTTCTCGATCATTTTTTTACGAGAAGTCGTTTGTTTTGCTTTAGCAACGTTAGAAGAGAAACGAGCAATGAAATCTTGTAATTCCTTTTTCTTTTCTTCTGCTTTTTTGTTTTGTTGCGCACGTTGTTTTGCAGCTAACTGAGAAGACTCGTACCAGAATGTGTAGTTACCAGAATATAGGTTTAATTTAGAGAAATCTAAATCACAAATATGCGTACAAACTGCGTCTAAGAAGTGACGGTCGTGCGATACAACGATTACAGTATTCTCGAAATTACCTAAGAAATCCTCTAACCATTGAATTGTATTAACGTCCAATTCGTTGGTAGGCTCATCTAAGATTAACACGTCAGGATTTCCAAATAAAGCTTGAGCAATCAAAATACGAACTTTCGCTTTATTATCTAAATCTCCCATTAATGAATAATGCATATCCGAATCAATTCCTACATTCGATAATAATGTAGCAGCATCAGATTCTGCATTCCATCCGTTCATTTCTTCATAAACGACACCTAATTCTCCTGCTTTGATACCATCTTCTTCAGAAAAATCTGGTTTAGCATATAAAGCATCCATACGTTCTTTAATATCGTATAATACTTTATTTCCACGTAAAACAGTATCCAATACTGTATATTCGTCATATTTGAAGTGATTCTGTTCTAAAACAGACATACGTTTTCCTTTTTCAAGACTAACTTGTCCTGAAGTTGGATCGATTTCACCTGATAATATTTTTAAGAAAGTAGATTTTCCTGCTCCATTGGCACCAATTATCCCGTAACAGTTGCCATTTGTAAATTTTATATTAACTTCGTCGAAAAGTACACGCTTGCCGAATTGAAGCGATAAATTAGAAACATTTAACATAATTTTTGGTATGATGTTTGTTTGACCTTCCGGCAAAGTTACAAATTTTAATTGGAATAAAATAAAGTGCAGAAAGAAGTTACGATTAAGAATAAACGTGCAAGGTTTGAGTATGAATTATTAGATTCTTACGAAGCCGGCATCCAATTATTTGGGACTGAAATAAAATCTATCCGAATGGGAAAAGCTTCGATTACCGAAAGTTTTTGTCAAATGAAGGATGGAGAACTCTATATTGTTAATATGTTTATTGACGAATATGATTGGGGAACATACTTTAATCATAAAACGAGACGAGACAGAAAACTTTTATTACAAAAATCTGAGTTGCGAAAATTGGAACGCAAAACGAAAGAGACAGGATTGACAATTGTAGCAACCACGCTGTTTATAAACAATAAAGGGTTGGCAAAATTGAAGATATATTTGGCAAAAGGGAAGAAACTTTTTGACAAAAGAAACACAATAAAAGGAAAAGATTTGAAAAGAGATTTGGATAGAATGATAAAGAATTCTTAAATTTGTCTTATAATTGTATAAAAATTAAGTAAAATTTAATATATTTAAAACGCTAAATATTTGATAATGAAAAAGTTTAATCTATTATTATCTGCAGTAGTATTATTCCTAGCGGGTAATTCTTTTGTAGATGCTCAGAATTCTAAGAATCCTTGGGCAATTACAGTTGGTGCTCACGCAGTTGATCACAACTCGATCACTGGACCATTCAACCAGTATTTCAAAACAGATAATTGGGATATCGTTCCTCCTTTATCTAAATTATCTATCATCCGTAACTTAAACAGATCTTTTGATGTTGATTTAACTGCTTCAGTAGGTGAAGTTGATAACAACAGATTACGTATCAAAGATGAATTATTCATCAATGCTGGTTTAGGTTTACGTTATAAGTTAGCTAATGGTTATATCTTAAAAGAAGATTCTTGGTTTGATCCATATATCCGTGTAGGTGCTGGTTACCACAGATACGACTACACAGGATTACAATTTCCATTAACAGCTTACTATGGTAATGGTGATGGTAATGAAACTTACCAATTAACAGAAGTTGAAGATTTAGAGAAAAATCACTTTGTAGCTTCTTTAGGTGCTGGATTTAACTTATGGTTTACTAAAAACTTTGGTTTAAACGTTGCTTCTGATTACAACTGGTTACCAGCTTACGGAGGAAACAATTATTTCGATTTCTTCCAACACACAGTAGGTGTTACTTTCCGTTTCGGAAAACAAGATAGAGATGGTGATGGTATTCCTGATGACGAAGATGCATGTCCAGATACTCCAGGTATCGCTACAAATGATCCATCTACAAACGGATGTCCAGATACAGATGGTGATGGAATCTTTGATAAAGATGATGCTTGTCCAACAGAATTTGGTTTAGCTGAATTCCAAGGTTGTCCAGATACAGATGGTGATGGTGTTCCAGATAAAGATGATGCTTGTCCTACAGTTGCAGGTCCAGTAGAAAATAATGGATGTCCTTGGCCAGATACAGATGGTGATGGAATCTTTGATAAAGATGATGCTTGTCCAACAGAATTTGGTTTAGCTGAATTCCAAGGTTGTCCAGATACAGATGGTGATGGTGTTCCAGATAAAGATGATGCTTGTCCAACAGTAAAAGGACCAAAAGAAAATAATGGATGTCCATGGACAGAAGTTCACGTAGCAAAACGTTTATCTAATATTTTATTCGAATACAACTCTGATAAAATTGTTCCTTCTTCTTACGAAGATGTACGTGTAGCTGCTCAAATTTTAAATTCTGATGATTTAAAAGAAAAAAGCTTCTACATTGACGGACATGCTGACCAAAGAGGTAAAGACGCTTATAACAAAACATTATCTTTAAAACGTGCTCAAGCGTTAGTTAATATTTTAGTTGAAAGAGGTGGAGTGGATAAAGCTCGTTTAACTGCTCGTGGTTTAGGAAAATCTCAATTGTTATGTACTGAAAACACTGAAGAGTGTTACCAAAGAAACAGACGTGTTGAGGTATTACCTAGAACAGCTGTAGTAACTGAAACAAAAGTTATCAAAAAAACAGCTACAAAAAAGAAATAATAATTCTTTGAATAGCTTACAATAGAAATAGCCACCTCATTGAGGTGGCTATTTTATTTTTATGAAATTAGGATTAAAATTATTTCTTTCTAAAAACCAATATAATGATGCAACCAGCTGTAAAAATAGATAACAAATAGCCAATCCAAGAAAGTAACGGCATATCCAAAACTATGGGACGAACAGTCGTATTCGCAAGCATACTTGCTCCAATTCCAAAAGCTAAAGTAAGAATAGCTAAAACAAGTTTATTGATACTATCTTTTATTAATTTCTGAATATTATCTATTTGGTCAATCTTGAAGTTTAAAGCCAATTTATCATTGTTTACTTTTTCAATTAATTTTAAGGTGTCTTCTGGCAAATCGTTGATTAAATCCTGAATATCTTTAAAATTATCAATTGCTTTTTTACTCAAATATTTTGGATGAAATTTTTGTCGAGCTAATTTTACTGCATAAGGGCGCATCGAACGTTGCACATTAAGATCAGCGTGTAATTGTTGTCCAATTCCTTCTATAAGTGCAATACCGCGTAGTAAAATATAAACATATTCGGGTAATAAAACATGATTTCGCTGTAGAATATTATTAAATTTTTTGATGACGATTTGAACTTCTATCGTGTCAACAGTATTGTATTCTAAGTAATCAAAAATATCTGCAATATCACGTTCCAATTGTTTATCGTTTTCGATATAATGTTTAATCGCCATTTTTTTGAGTGAACGAACAATACGTTTCGGATTTTTTAATCCAAAATCAATCACAACATTTTCTAAAGCTTCTTTTTCGTTGATGGCTAGAATTCCCATCGAACCAAAATCAATAAAAGCTAAACGTCCATCTTTTAAAATAAAAATATTTCCTGGATGTGGATCAGCATGAAAAAATCCATCATCAAGCAATTGTTTCAAATAAATATCAAAACCTTTCTGTACGATTTTTTTTGGGTCAAGTCCCAAAGCTTCTAATTGCTCAACATCGTTTACTTTAAAACCTTCGATAAATTCCATACAAAGAAAATTATTGTTGGAATAATCTTCATATGTTTTCGGAACATAAACATCTTTACTATTCTCAAAGTTTTTTCTGAAACGTTCGATGTTCTGAAATTCATTGGTTAATGAAAGTTCTTTCAGAATTGAATTTTCAAATGATTTTTCGATTTCAGAAATGAATAATTTTTGAAGTTTCTCATATTTTTTTTCCAAAAAATGAACAATATCTCGAATCAGAGCTAAATCAGACTCAATTATTTTCTGAATATTAGATCGTTTTACTTTGAACACAACTTTTTCTCCATTCAATAAAGTTGCGCGATAAACTTGCGAAATACTTGCTGCCGCAAACGGTTGTTCTTCTATAAAAAGAAAATGCTCGTCAGGCTCAATTCCAAATTCGTCTCTAATTTTTTGTTTGATGTCAATTTCTTCTGGAGGAACATTATCTTGTAATTTTTTTAATTCTTCTACCAAAGATTCAGGAACCAAATCTTTTCGATTACTCAATAATTGTCCAAATTTTATATAAGTAGGACCAAGTTCTTCCAAAGCCATTCGGAAACGTTGATTGAATGATTGGTTGAAAAATTCGTTGTTTTGGTCAGAATGAAACAAATCATTTCCGCGAGAAAGAATTTCTTCGAAACCATATTTAGAAACGACTTTTACGATTTTAGAAAATCGTTTTATTTTCTTTAGACTATCCATAAAGTTGAGATTCGATTACAAGTTACGAATAAACAAGTGTGTAATTTCTTTATAAAATCTTAAATTTCTTTGAGTTGAATCTAAAATTATTCCAAATATTAAAATATAATTGTTTATCTTTGCACTCGCTAAAATGGTTTAGGAATCAAGCGATTAATTATTAAGTTAAACATCTCTCGGTCATTTATTTGCATTTGAAGATTCCGAAATAAAATAGATTGAGATACAAATTTTTAGAATTATGTCTAAAGAAACAAAACAAGAGGAGGTACAAGAAGTTGTATTAAACACTCCAGTATTAGATGCGTCTGCTAATGCAAACGTAGCGCCAGAATCATTTGATTGGGAATCTTTCGAATCAGGATTAAACGAAGAAGATCGTAAAGAAAAAGCTGAATTAGAGCAAATGTACGATACAACTTTAGAAGACTTACATGAGAATGAAGTATTCAAAGGACAAGTTGTACGTATTACAGATAAAGAAGCTATCGTTGACATCAACTTCAAATCAGAAGGTGTTATTTCATTAAACGAATTCCGTTACAACTCAGACTTGAAAGTTGGGGATATCGTTGAAGTAATGGTTGATCAACGTGAAGATAAAAATGGTCAATTAATTTTATCTCACAAAAAAGCTCGTACATTAAATGCATGGGATGCTGTTAATAAAGCACACGATTCTCAAGAAATCGTTAACGGTTACATCAAAGCTCGTACTAAAGGTGGTATGATCGTTGACGTATTCGGAATTGAAGCTTTCTTACCAGGTTCTCAAATCGATGTTAAACCAATCCGTGATTACGAACAATTCGTAGGAAAAACTATGGAGTTCAAAGTTGTTAAAATCAACCCAGAATTCAAAAACGTAGTAGTTTCTCACAAAGCGTTAATCGAGGCTGATATCGAAGTTCAGAAAAAAGAAATCGTTGCTCAATTAGAGAAAGGACAAGTATTAGAAGGTGAAGTTAAAAACATCACATCTTACGGTGTATTCGTAGACTTAGGAGGTGTTGACGGTTTAATCCACATCACTGACTTATCTTGGTCTCGTATCAACCACCCATCTGAAATCTTAGAAGATGGGCAAAAAATCAACGTTGTAATCTTAGATTTCGACGAAGATAAATCTCGTATCCAATTAGGTATTAAGCAATTAGAGGCTCACCCATGGGATGCTTTAGATGCTGATATCAAAGTTGGTGATAAAGTTAAAGGAAAAGTAGTTGTTTTAGCTGACTACGGTGCATTCGTTGAGGTTGCTCCAGGTGTAGAAGGTTTAATCCACGTTTCTGAAATGTCATGGTCTACTCACTTACGTTCTGCTCAAGATTTCGTAAAAGTAGGTGATGAGGTTGAAGCAGTAGTTTTAACTTTAGATAGAGAAGAAAGAAAAATGTCTTTAGGTATCAAACAATTAACTCCAGATCCTTGGACAGATATTACAACTAAATACCCTGTAGGTTCTACTCACAAAGGTAAAGTTCGTAACTTCACTAACTTCGGTGTATTCGTAGAATTAGAAGAAGGTGTTGACGGATTAATCTACATCTCTGACTTATCTTGGACGAAGAAAATCAAACACCCATCAGAATTCTGTGCAGTTGATGATATCTTAGACGTAGTAGTGTTAGAATTAGACGTAGAAGCTCGTCGTTTATCTTTAGGTCACAAACAATTAACTGAAAACCCATGGGATCAGTACGAAGCTAAATATGCTGTAGGTACAGTTCACACAGGTAAAGCAGTTGACGTATTTGACAAAGGTGCTACAGTACAATTCGAAGATGCTGACGTTGAAGCTTTCGCTCCAGCTCGTACATTAGAGAAAGAAGACGGATCTCGTATCAAAAAAGGTGAAGAAACATCTTTCAAAGTTATCGAATTCAACAAAGAATTCCGTCGTGTAGTAGTTTCTCACACAGCAACTTTCCGTGAGGAAGAAGTTAAAGCTGAGAGATCATCTAACAATAATAACAACAATTCATCTAACACAATCGAAACTTCTACTTTAGGAGATATCGATTCATTAGCAGAATTGAAAAAGAAAATGGAAGAAGGAGGAAACTAATTCTCTAACCGAAATTTTTTAAAATAATAGAAAGGCTACTCATTTTTTGAGTAGCCTTTTCTTTTGAATAATGATGTTGTTTTATAGAATTAAAATGAATTTAATTTATAGTTTAAAATCATATCAAGAATAACGTACAATTTTTGATATATTTTTTGAATATTATTCAAAATAGTCTTAATTTTGCAGTCGAAATGGAAAAAATAGAATTTAATTTAGATGCTACCGATTTGAAAATCATGCGATTAATGCAAGATAATGCACGTATCAACAATGCAGACATCGCAAGAGAATTGGGAATGGCACCTTCTGGAATATTAGAACGTGTGAAAAAGCTTGAAAATAAACAAGTTATTTTGGCTTATCACGCAAAAATAAATCCAGTGGCAGTTGGACAAAAATTACTTTCGTATATGTTTATCAAAACCGTAGATATTATCGGTGATGAAACAGTAGGAAGACAACTTGCCGAAATTCCAGAAGTTTTAGAGGTTCATGATATTGCTGGAGAAGATGGTTATCTAATCAAAGTGAGAACTTCTGATAACGAAGGTTTGGTAGAATTGATGCGCAAACATTTGAGTAAAATTGGCGGAATCACTTCTACGCGTACAACTATAGTTTTACAAACAATAAAAGAAGAACAAAATATCGTTATACCAACGATTTAAAATAGAGATTGAATGAAAGTGAATCAACCAAGTAAGTGGCTGATTATTGCAGCGTATTTCGTGGTTTATGTAGTTTGGGGATCAACTTATTTTTTTATAGATAAGGCTTTGCATGGTTTTAGTCCGTTTATTTTGGGTTCGTTTCGCTTTATTGCGGCGAGCACAATGTTGATGGGATATTGTAAGCTGAAAGGTTACAAGCTATGGGATAAACAAATTGTGAAACAATGTATGTTTACAGGGTTTATGTTGTTGTTTATTGATATGGCTGGGATTATTTGGTCCGAACAATTTTTGCCAAGTGGAATTGTTGCAATTATGGCAGCATCGGCAGCAATTTGGTTTATTGTGTTAGATAAACCGAAATGGAAACAAAATTTTTCAAGTATTCCTACGATTTTAGGTGTTCTGTTAGGCTTTGTTGGCGTTTTGATGTTGTTTTATGAGCAAACAACCACTGTGCACGCAGATGCTGATCAACAATTCTTAAATATGATTGGGTTGATTGTTCTTATCTTTTGTTCGATTGCTTGGACGTTAGGTTCTTTGTATTCAAAATATGTAACAGAAAAGCAGAAAAAAGAAGTTACGAAACCAAAAGAAGATTTGAACATCATGGTCAAAACGGCTTGGCAAATGATTACTGCTGGAGTTTTGTTTAATACAGTTGCAATCTTCAATGGAGAATATGCTAATTTTAATTTTGCGAATGTAGCGACAGAAGATTGGATGGCAATGGCTTATTTAACAACTTTTGGCTCTATTCTTGCTTTCGGATCATATGTTTGGTTGTTGCAATACCGACCAGCTGTGGAAGTTTCTACTTATGCATATGTAAACCCTATTGTAGCCGTTGCATTGAGTTATTTTTTTACAGATGATGTCGTAACTCATTTGCAAATTTACGGTTTGGCAGTAATTTTGTTCAGTGTTTTATTAATGAACTGGAATCTTTATAAAAACACAAAATTAGTTCAGAAAATTCTGCATTTTGTTTCTCGTAAACATTATGCGCATTAAATATTATGATGATTATTAATAAGAAAGCTTCTCGATTTCGAGAAGCTTTTTTTGTATTATTGAGTTTTAAAATTAATAATTAATTCATTGTTGTCTAATTTTAATGGGTAGCCATCTTCTGATTTGAAACCATTTGAAATTACAAATTCATATTCTTTAGTTGGAGTTAATTCCATAGTTATTACGAATGTAGTGTTATCATTAGAGAAATTGATTTTTGTAAACTTAGGACTATACTCTTTTCCTTTTTTTGAGAATCTTATTGAATATTCTTTTGGATTCATTGGTTTAGAAAATATAATTTTAAATTCTTTGATAGATGAATCTATATTTGTTGAACCATTTTCGAAAGGCTCAATTTTTATGATATAAGGTTGTTTTTTTTCGTATTCTTTTATTAATTGATCTTTATCAAAACCTTCTTCGTAAAAACCAGATTTTCTTAGAAAATTTTCAACTTCTTTTTCATCTTGATAATTCAGTTCAATAATATCTTTTATCGCTTGTTTTTTATTTTTAGCTTGATTGTAATATGATTTACATATTTCATATCCAATAAAATATCCCAGATCAGCAGCTTCACCCTTTTGTCCTCCATTGTATAACCAATTTGAAAAATCATCTATAAACATCTCTTCTTTAAATTGTTTTTTCAAATCATCGAAGTGCTGTTTTCCATAAAAAATATATTGTTTTTCAATTGGTTCTCCTAAAACAAGCTCTGTAATAAAATCGCACGAACCTTCTTTTAGGGTATGGTGTAATAATGAGTTGTTTTCATTTGGTTTTTGTTGTGTGTGTACATATTCATGAATATTTAGTGAAATAATATTATCAAGTGATTGCTTCGCAAAAACATTTTTTAGCCAATCATTTTCAAATTCTGAAACATCTGTTTTTGGAATTCCTGTAGCGATTTCAGAACCAACTAAAACCATATTTTCATATAAAGTTCCACCTGAACGCAAGCCACCAATTGTAAAATACATTTCTCCTTCTTTTAGCTCAGGATATAGTTTTTTTAGTTTTTTTACAGCTTTAGTTAATTCTTTTGTTTTATTTTTTATGGTAAGTGTATTAGGTCTAATAGAATTCCAAAACTTAGGATAATTATCAATAAGTTTAATATAAAGAGTATCATTATAATCTCTTACTTTCATAAAGGATTTTAAACCTTTTGTCCCTTTATCAATGTATAAAGTATTAATGAATTTTATTTTTTGTGAATAATTATTTGTAGTTTGAATACTATCAAAAGCTATCCAGAAATTATCTATATCAGAAGTGTAAATTTTATTAGCTATTGAATTTTGTCCAAATGAAATACTCGTAAGAATAAAAAATATTAAAGCTAAAGTTTTATTTTGCATATTGTGTTTTTATATGAGATGTCAATTTAATCAAAAAGTTACAAAATGATTCAAAAAAAAAAGCAGCTCTTCTCAGAACTGCTTTTGTATATTGTGATGAATTATTTCTTACAATTTAGTACATTTTACAATTTCCAAACCGTATTGCGTCGTATGTGGTTCTTCTAAAGTGCGTGTAATCAAATTCATTTTTTGGATGCCTAAATCTTTGATGATTTGAGAGCCAATTCCGTGATCTTTTTCATCGGCTGGTAAAACACCTGATTTAGATTTTCCTTCAGAAAAACTTTTGAAAATCTCTAATTTTTGTTCAATCAACTCAGAACTTTGAATGTTATTAATAAAAATTACAACACCTTTTTCTTCTTCATTGATGATGTTCATTGTTTTTTCTAACAATGGTGTTTCGCCGTTTTGTAAAGCGCTAAACAAATCATAGTAGCTATTTGTCGATTTTACACGAACTGGAACTACATCATCTTTTGTCCATTTTCCTTTTTTCAAAGCGAAGTGAACTTGATTATTTGTTGTTTGTTGATAAGCGATTAATTCATATTCTCCGAATCTTGTTTTTGCAGGAAATTGCTCGATACGTTTTACCAAGGATTCATTTTCTAATCGGTAAGCAATCAAATCTTCAATCGAAACAATTTTAAGATCAAATTTCTTTGCAATCTCTAACAATTCTGGCAAGCGAGCCATTTCTCCATCTTCTTTCAAGATTTCGACAATACATCCAGCAGGATAATATCCTGCCATGCGTGCCAAATCAACAGCAGCTTCTGTATGTCCCATTCGAACCAAAACTCCACCATCTTTTGCAATTAATGGGAAAATATGTCCTGGTTTTCCTAAATCATCTGGATTTGTATTTTCGTCAATTAAAGCTTGAATAGTTTTAGAACGATCAGAAGCCGAAATTCCTGTCGTACATCCGTGACCTTGTAGATCCACAGAAACCGTAAAATTAGTTTCGTAAATTGCAGTATTGTGCCCAACCATAAGGTCCAAACCTAATGCTTTACATCTTTGTTGTGTAAGTGGTGTACAAACTAATCCGCGTCCGTGCGTAACCATAAAGTTAATAACTTCTGGCGTTGCAAATTCGGCGATACATAGGAAATCTCCTTCATTTTCACGATCTTCATCGTCAACTACAATGATAACTTTTCCTTGTTTTAAATCTTCTAAAGCTTCTTCAATTGTGTTTAATTGAGATGATCTATTTTCCATTGTTTTATGTTATTGATAACGAGAATGCTCCTCGTTTTTGTTTGTTTTCTTAAACTTATTAAAGTATTTTACAATTGGATCAACGTAAATACTGATATCAAATAATCCAGAATCTTGATTGGCTTTGTAACTAAACAAAATAGAGAACGGAAGCGCAATAATATTAGCTGCCCAAGCGGCAAAAGTTGGATCTAATTTTCCGTTTTTCGCCATATTTTCTGCCGAGAAATTAAGAATGAAATAAATAACGAAAATGATAATTGAGATGACAACTGGCATTCCAATTCCTCCTTTTTTTACGATTGCACCTAATGATGATCCAATCAAAAAGAAAATAATACATGTTACTGCATACGAGAAATTTCGTTGGTAATGAATATTTACTTTTGAATATAACTTTTCTCTGTTTACAATTTCTTGTTCAGAAAACGTCATATTTTCTTGATCACGATTTACCATTTGTATAGCTTGATTAAGCACTTGATCTTGTTCTTGACGATTTCGCTCTTTCAAGTCAAAAATCATATTTGTTTTTACCGTATCAATATCTTTTATTTTGATTGAATAGAAATAGTTTTGATTAAACATATTCGTTTTCAAATCTTTGTAATACTTCTTATAATCTGTGTTTAATGAATCGATAAGATGTCTTAAACCTTTTCCGTCCAAATATTTATAAGAGTTTCCTGGGTCTTCGTCTTTACCAGAATTTAAAATATCCGAAATGTCAATATAATAGTTTAATGTATCAAATTTAGTATATTGATTTTCTTGACGTTTGCGTTGATCAAAGTTTTTATTTTTGATATTATCGGTATAAGCAATTCCATCAAAAAGTTCCATTTTTAGATAATGATTATCGTTTTTGTCTGGCGCAAGATTTCCTCTTTTAGAAATAATTGTCATCGTATTTTCTCCAAAAGGTGCATTCTGATGTACAAAAACGTCTTCTAATTTTTCTGAATTTTCGCCCGAAACTTTATTAATTTTCATCTGAAATCCGGGAACGGTTTCGATAAAAACACCTTCTTTCATACTTACTGTTGGTTTGGTTTGTAAGATATTGAAGTACATTGTTCGCGCTTTTTGTTGGGAATAAGGCATCACTTTGTCTCCGAAAAAATACAATCCAATAGACATTAAAGCGACTAACGTAAACAATGGAGCAAGGATTCTGGTAAGTGAGATTCCAGATGCTTTCATTGCTGCTAATTCGTATCTTTCTCCAAAACCTCCCATGGTCATAATAGACCCTAAAAGAATTGTAAGCGGTAATACAAGCTGAATAACGTTAATTCCTAACCAAAAAAGTAATTCGGTAATAGTGTACCATTCTAAACCTTTTCCAACAAATTTTTCCATTTGTTGCCATGCAAATTGCACGATAAAGATGAAAAATAGAACACTAAATATGAAAAAAAATGGACCTAAAAAGGTCTTGATTATATACCAGTCAAGTTTTTTTAACATTGATTATAATTGAGTAATCATATAGCCTTGCGACTTATATTTCTTTTGGTCAAAGTTAAAGTAACTTTTGTGAATAAGTAAATTTTGAACGTAATCTTTTACAACGATTGATGTTGTATCGCCATTTTTACCATATTCTTTGTAATCGTAGATTTCATTATTCGCTGTATTCACTCCTAAAACCGAATATTTGATTGTAGAAGTTTTAGTTGGCGTTAATTTTATATACTGAATTGTTTTTCCTCCAACCGTTTTTTTATCTGTTAAGGCGTAGCTGAAATCAGTACGATATGTGTTTAAAACTTTAGTTGGTGTTAAGAAATCATCTGTGTTAGATGCATCAGAAATAGTTACTTCTTTGTCATCTTTTGCAATTGTATATAATTTAGTTCCTGTGAAAATTTGGTTGATATCGCCTACATTCAAGTTAAATTTTTGTTTCATTGCAAAAACTTCTCCCGAACGACTTGTTGATTTTCCATTTGCATTATGGCTAAAATCAAATTTGATGTAATACGAGTTTGCGTTGGTATATTTAGCGTAAACTTTGTCTAAGATTTGTTTTGCTGATTGAGCGTTTAATGTTCCAACCCCTACTAATAAGAGTATGAAAGAATAGATAATCTTTTTCATACAATTTAATTTTCTATCTGTTTTTAATAAATTTTAGTTCAAATTATTCAACAACTGTTCCAAACTCATGTCATCTTGTATCAATACCTGTCTTGCTTTACTTCCTTCGAAAGGACCAACAATTCCAGCAGCTTCCAATTGATCAATTAATCGTCCAGCACGGTTATATCCTAATTTTAATTTTCGTTGTAATAAAGACGCGGAACCTTGTTGATTCATTACAATTAATCGTGCAGCATCTTCAAAAAGTACATCACGATCAGATAAATCAATATCTAAATTAGATCCACCTTCTTCACCAACATATTCTGGTAAATGCATTGCATCTGGATAACCACGTTGTTCACCAATAAATTCGGTGATTTTATCGACTTCTGGTGTATCAACAAACGCACATTGTAAGCGAATTAATTCGTTTCCAGTAGTGTACAACATATCACCTTTACCAATTAATTGATCAGCTCCTTGCGAATCTAAAATTGTTCTCGAATCGATTTTAGACGTTACACGGAAAGCGACACGACCTGGGAAATTGGCTTTGATTGTTCCTGTAATCACATTTACAGACGGACGTTGAGTTGCAACAATCAAGTGAATACCAACGGCACGAGCTAATTGAGCCAAACGAGCAATCGGTAATTCAACTTCTTTACCAGCTGTCATAATCAAATCTGCAAATTCATCCACGATTAATACAATATATGGTAAGAATCTGTGACCTGCTTCTGGATTTAATTTACGTTGTTTGAACTTCGCGTTATATTCTTTGATATTTCGAACGAAAGCATTTTTCAATAATTCGTAACGATCATCCATTTCAATACAAAGTGAATTTAATGTGTTAATTACTTTTGTATTATCTGTGATAATTGCTTCTTCCGAATCTGGTAATTTTGCTAAATAGTGACGCTCTATTTTAGAATATAAAGTAAGCTCAACTTTCTTAGGATCGACCATCACAAACTTTAATTCAGATGGATGTTTTTTATAGATTAACGAAGCAATAATTGCATTCAAACCAACCGATTTACCTTGTCCCGTTGCACCAGCCATCAACAAGTGAGGCATTTTTGCTAAATCGGCAACAAAGGTTTCGTTCGTAATTGTTTTCCCGAAAGCAATTGGTAATTCCATATCAGCATTTTGGAACTTTTGCGAAGCAATTACCGAATGCATGGAAACCATCGAAGGATTAGAATTTGGAACCTCAATACCAATTGTTCCTTTTCCAGGAATCGGCGCAATAATACGAATACCAAGCGCAGCCAAACTTAAGGCAATATCGTCCTCAAGATTTTTGATTTTAGAAATACGAACACCAGCTTTTGGTACAATTTCGTACAATGTAACTGTAGGACCGATTGTTGCAGAAATTTCATCGATTCCGATTCCGTAGTTTGCTAAGGTTTCGACAATTCTATTTTTGTTCGTTTCTAATTCTTTTTGATCAATTAACGTATTTCCGTTGTCATATTTTTTCAATAATGAAATAGGAGGAAATTGATAATTTGGCAAATCTAAACGTTGATTGTATTCACCTTGTTCTTGCACCAATCGAGCAGAAGTTGCTTCAAATTCTTCTTCTTCATCAACGTGTTGAACTTTTAATTCTAATCCATTTTCAGAAGAGTTTTGAGTTGGTTGAATTTCTGTTTCTAAATTTTCTTCATCATTAATTGATAAAAAATCTACTTGATTATTTTCTTCCTCATCATCTGCCAAATCTTCAACCACTAATTCTGTAATATTAAGTGGAGTTTCTTCGATTGTTTCTTCCTCTTTTGGTTGATTAATTTTAAATTCTTGATGAAATGCTTCGTTTGGATTTACTTTATGAGATTGAATTGCTTCTTTCTCTTGTTGTTCTATCAATTCTAATTCTTGCGATAAACTATCTTCTTGTTGCTTTTCAGCATCTTGATTGAATTTATTTATCTTTTCTTGTTCTTCTTTTTCCTTACGTTTTCTTAATTCAAGCTGTTCTCTCTTGATTTTTTCTTGCTCTTTTTCTATGCGCTCAATTTCTTTTTGTTTCGCACGTTCTTCCATTTTTTCTTGGATAGATTGATACGTCATTCGGAAATGAATGACACAATAAATCAATAAACTAACGAAAAGCAATAAAATTACACCCCATTTACCAATAAAGCTATTTAGGAAATCATTAATTTCAAATCCCATTACGCCAGAAAACATGTGTTGAGTTGGTAAAATACAACCAAAAAATATTGGCAACCAAATCATGAAGAAAATGCTTTGATAAAGCGTTGTGAAAGGCTTAATTTTTTTCCAATTTGTAGCAACTTTAACTCCTAAGAGAATAAAGAAGACTGGGACAAAAAATGAAACAATTCCGATTCCTTGCAAAATGAATGTTTCACCTAATAATGCGCCAAACTTCCCGAAAATATTTTCGGCGGTTTGACTTTTATCTAATAAATCAGAGATTTGGCTCTGATCCATAAAACCATTAAAAAAATAAGAAATAAACGAAGCTAATAGTAATAAACCGATTACTAAAAACAGTATACCTATAATTGTTTTGACGATTTGTTTTTTAGGAGTTTTTGGTGTTTCCTGTGTGTTTTTTATAGCCATTTTAAGGTTGAGTATAATTGAAGCAAAAATAATAAATCTAAAAGTACGAATCTAACGAAAAGTATTTAAATTTATATAAAATGATAAAGACTAAGATGATTTAATTTTTTTTTATGATGAATACAGAAAGCCCTTTTTTTATTTTATCCTTATTATTTGGTCTAATATTTATAATTATGGGAATTGTACAATTAATTTTTCCTGCAAAAAATATTAATCCATTATATGGTTATAGGTCAAACTTATCAATGAAAAATATTGAGAATTGGAATTTTGCACAAAAATATTCCAGAAAAATTATGTTTTATTTTGGAGTAATTTTTTTATTAATTGCCTTATCAGGACTTTTATTTGAAATAAATTACATCTTTGCTTCAATTATTTCACTAGGTTGTATGACTACCTTTTGTTTTTTAACATTCGTTTTGACAGAAAAAAAATTAAAAAAAATGAATAGATTTAATTCTTAAAATTATAACCATTATATTTGCCAATAGTATGGAAAATTTTGTTGTTTCAGCCAGAAAATATCGCCCGCTAAATTTTGAAGATGTAGTTGGACAAGCGTCTATTACAAATACTTTGGAGCAAGCGATAAAGTCAAATCAATTGCCACAAGCTCTTTTATTTTGTGGACCAAGAGGTGTTGGAAAAACAACATGTGCTCGAATTTTAGCGCGCAAAATCAACGAAGAAAATGGAGTAGAAGGCGATCAAGATTTTGCTTTCAATATTTTTGAGTTGGATGCGGCATCTAATAATTCGGTTGATGATATCAGAAATTTAATCGATCAAGTACGTATTGTTCCTCAAATTGGGAAATATCGTGTCTACATTATTGATGAGGTTCATATGTTGTCAACAGCTGCTTTCAATGCGTTTCTGAAAACCTTAGAAGAGCCACCAGCGCACGCTATTTTCATTTTGGCAACTACAGAAAAACATAAAATTATTCCTACTATTCTTTCTCGTTGTCAGATTTATGATTTCAAACGAATTGGAGTTGAAGACATCAAAGGGCATTTGAAAAATGTTGCTGAAAAAGAACAAGTAACTTTTGAAGATGATGCATTGCATTTGATTGCTCAAAAAGCAGATGGTGCGTTACGCGATTCTTTATCAATCTTTGATAGAATGTCAACTTTTACCAATAAAAATTTGACCTATTCTTCAGTAGCAGAAAACTTGAATGTATTAGATTACGATTATTACTTCAAGATGACAGACGCGTGTTTGGAAAATGATATTCCGCAAGCGATGTTGCAATTGAATGATATTTTGAACAAAGGTTTTGATGCACATTTATTTATTTGCGGTTTGGGCGCTCATTTCCGAGATTTATTGATGGCGAAAACAGCTAATACAGTAAGTTTGTTGGAAGTTGGTGAGCGTATAAAAGCAAAATATTTGGAGCATGCACAAAAATGTTCAGCAACGTTTTTATTTGGAGCAATTGAAATTTGTAATGAGGCCGATTTAAACTACAAATCGAGTAAGAATCCTCGTTTAACAGTTGAAATTGCATTGATGCAATTGGCTTCGTTAACGGCAGAAGAAAACGGGCTTAAAAAAAAAAGTATAGGATAGTTCCGCCAACGTTTTATTTTTCTGAACTACAAACTTCTAAAATTGAAGTTCTTCAAATTCAGCAAAATAATTCTATTCCTCAAAATGGACAAACTTCACAACAGGTAAATACGCAACACGTTAAAACTTCGATTTCAGAAGAAGTCAAAGAATATACGCGTGCTTCAAAACCGATTAGAACAAATGGTAACTCGTCGTTTAGTCTTAAGATGGCTTTGCCTGGAGCAAAAGTAGAAGAACATCAAGAGGAGATTTTACGAAATGATTTGCCTAGAGAAAAGTTTACATTGGATCAAGTAAAAGAAGGCTGGAAAAGATTTTTGGATCGATTAAAAATCGAACATAATATTCCATCTTATAACGCTTTGATGACAACTGAACTTGGTTTGGAAGGTGATGAAATTATTTTTGAATTTACTTCTCATTCATCAGAACAAGAATTTGAGGAATACCGAGATCGAATCAGAAATAGTTTGAGAGCATTCCTTAAGAATCACTATTTTAGCATTCAAATTAAGTTTTCTGAGAAGGAAGCAACGAATCATATCTTATCAAACAAAGAGAAATTTGAGAAATTATCAGATAAAAACCCGGTTTTGTTAAAATTAAAAGAAGAATTTGGTTTAGATTTGTATGATTAATGAAAGTTTCTTATTAAACTTGCAATAAATTTTTATAAATAATGAAAAAAGTTCTTTTAGGGATTTTTGTTGTTGCGTCGTTAGTGTCTTGTAACAAAGGAAAATCTGTAGACAAATTAGAAAGCGAAGATCAAAAAGCTTCTTATGCTTTCGGAACTGGTCTTGGTGAGCAAATCAAAGGTCTTGGAGGACGTTTAGTTGAAACTGATAGTATCAACTACGATCAATTAGAAAAAGGGATCCGTGATTACTTAAAAGCAGGTAAAGAAGGTAGAGAATCTTACGCGATTGGTCAACAAGTTGGTCAGCAAATTGAGACGGTTATTAACCAACAACAATTAGATCAAATGGACAAGGATATTATTGTTCAAGGGATTATGGATGTTGTACGTCACAAAAAATTGTTGATTACACAAGAAGCGGGAATGGGAATTTTAGATACGTATGCAAAAAATCACCAACAAAACTTGGTTAAGAAAAATGCAGACGAGTCTAAAAAATTAGTAGACGAGAAGAAAAAAACTTCTGGTGCTAAAACAACTGCTTCTGGATTAGTTTATGTTGTAGAAAAAGAAGGAACAGGTGCTAAACCAAACATTAATAGTATTGTTAAAGTAAAATATACTGGTAAAATTTTAGCTACTGGTAAAACTTTTGACAGTACAGATAAAAACCCTGAAGCTAAAGGAGGTGTAGAATTTCCTTTGAACCAAGTTATTCCAGGATGGTCAGAAGGTTTACAATTAATGTCTAAAGGATCTAAATACAAATTCTATATTCCAGCTAACTTAGGTTACGGTGAAATGGGAGCTCCTGGAGGACAAATTGGACCAAACCAAGCATTAGAGTTCGAAGTAGAATTAGTAGACTTTAAAGAAGGTCAACCAGCGCCACAAGGTCAACCAGGTGCGCAAGGAGGACAAGGTTTATCTGAAGAGCAAATTAAAGAATTACAAAAACAATTCGAAGCTCAAGCACAACAAGGTAAATAATCATCGATTAGATATAACAAAAAAATCCACTCAATTGAGTGGATTTTTTTTATGGATTAATTTTTAAATTATTTCAAATATTTAAAAATTTGATTTGCTTCTACAGAACCTTTTTTGATTGTAACAAGATTTTTATCCTTGTCGAATAAATAAAATGTAGGAATAGAAGTTGGTTGAAAAATTGGACCAAATTCGTAATTAGAATCATATAATAATTCTACATTTTTATTGTTTACAAAATTAGATGCGTGCTCTTTTAGGAAAGGGATAGCGTCTTTTGCTTCGTATTCAGAAACCAAAATAATCTGAGTATTTTTTAAATGTTCTTCGTAATTATTGCTAAAATGATTCAAGGTTAATTGGCAGTGAATACACGTTGGCGAATATAAAACGATTAACGTTTGTTTTCCTTTTTTGATATCTTTTGAACTGAAAATTCCTTCGGATTGCATTTTTACAAAAGAAAATTCTGGAATAGATTTTAGCGTATTTTCTGTTTGTGCAAATGTAAAAATCGAACAAAAGAATATCAATAAAGCAGTAATTTTTGTTTTCATGTTTTTAAGAAAAATTTTGACGGAAGTTAGTCAATTCTATCCAAAATAAAAACGACAGTTTATAAAACTGTCGTTTTCCTATTAAATAAATGCTAAAAATATGTTTAACTCTGAGAAAATTAGAATTTGAAATTTACTTGTGCAGCCATATTAAATGGATCGATTTGGTTGATGTAACCTCCACGGAAGTAAGAATTGTATCCTAACTGATCTGTAATGTTATTAAAGAATAAACGGAAGTCAAATCTTTTCATAGAATATCCAACTTGCGCATTTAATGTATAATAATCTGGCAATAAGAAAGGTTTGCTTCCTCCGTAGAAATTACCATGAGCATCACGATCTAAACTTTGTTCGTTAGATGGTCTTGAACCTACGTAGTAAACACCAGCAGAAACAGTGAAACCATTCAAGAAATTATTTTCAATAAATTTATATTGAACCCAAGCATTTGCTGTATTGTAAGGCGCATTAGATGGTCTTGAATCTTCTACATATTGAGGAGAATCGTGGTAACCAGCATCTAAGTATGCATATCCTAACATAACTTGTAAGTTTGGTAATGGACGACCAGCAACTTCAAACTCAATACCTTTACGTCTCAAATTACCAGCTTTTTCGTATAAACCAGTTGCTGTTTGATTTTCGTATGTTTCGAATGTTAAGTTATCGTTGTTCATGTTGAAGTAAACTACGTTTGCACGTAAACGGTCGTTGAACCATTGTGTTTTAACACCAACTTCTACTTGATCTGTAACAGAAGGTCCAGCTTTGCTTCCATCAGTCATAATGTTTAAAGCAGAGCGTAAACTTGTGTTTGTTGCATAAGTAATGTAAGCATTTACATTTCTCCAAGGAGAAACAACTAAACCAACAACAGGATCTACAACACCATCGTGGTTATCGATTAAATAGCTATAACGTAAACCTCCAACAAATGTGATTAAATCTTTATAAGAGAAATGATGTTGTGTCATAAATCCGTAAGAATAACCTCTTGATAGATTTGTTTTGTCTTTGTTCCAAGCTAATTTAGCTTCTTGCTCAGGAGTTAAGTTGATCGAATGGTTAATATCTTTGAAAACATCAATTTGATCAATAGTTCCGATACCATCTGCAGTTCTTGTTTCTAAACGGTTGATTGTATAATCATATCCAGCTTGCCAATTCCATTTGAAATCACCAAATCTCATATCTTTACCAATCAAGTCAATTTGTAAAGTCGAGTTTCTATCATCTCTAAAAGAACGACCTAATCCACGATTACGAATGTTATATTCTGTACTTCCTTTTGGTGAAGCTAACGTTGCTCCTAATTGGTCACTGTTGTAGAAGTTACTAAAGTAAGCAACTCTAGCACTAATATTATTTGTTAACTGTCTTGTAATACGAGCAGCGTAAGAATAGTTTTTGATTTCGGTATTATCGATATCATATCCCATAAATTTATCACCGATATCGTATAAAGCTTCAGTAAAATTATCTCCTAAATTGATAGTTCCACGATCTGGCGTTTTATCTCCTTTGTAATAATCAAACTCAGCAACAAATTCAGTTTTATCATCAATTTTCCAAGCCATAGATGGATTTACATAGAAAGAATTACTGTTAATAACATCTCTATAACTATCTCCATTGTTATATGAACCTGTTAAACGGAAAGCTAAATTTTTATCTTCTGTAACTGTTCGTTGAATATCATATGTAGAACGGAAAGTATTCCAGCTTCCATATTGTGCAGAAATATGTCCTTGGTTAATATAACGTGGCGTTTTTGTTGTAACGTTAATTACACCACCAGCAGAACCTAATCCATTTCCAATTCCTTGTGTAACCGCAGCAGAACCACGAATAACTTGAATAGATTCTACACCAGCCATATCAATAACAGCAGATCCTGTACGGAAATCAGAGTCCATACGAACACCATTTTTTAAGACAGGAACTCCTCTATATCCACGAATAGACATCGATTCGCGAATACCCCCATAATTTCCAAATAACGTAACACCTGGTACATTACGAGTTGCATCCGTGATTGTTTGTGCACCTTGTTCTTCAATTAACTTTTCAGAAATAATTGAAATAGATTGAACTTGATCTTGAGGATTTGCAGGAAAACGTGTAATTGTTTCTAAACCTCTTTGATTCTTGTTACGATCTCCAAAAATTTCAACTTCTTGTAGATTGCTAATTGAATCTTTTTTCTCTTTCGTTGTTTCTTGAGCAAATGCCGTAGAAAAACTAAGCAGAGTAATTGACGCAAGTAGAAGATTATTTCGTTTCATATGTTATATATATTTATTCTAAATAAAATTAATAGTGCAAATTTAATTAGACTTAGTATAAATAAAAAAAAGAAATCGACTGATAGATATCATCTATCAGTCGATTTTGTTAAATATTTTAAGAAAATGGATGTTTACTCGAAAAAAGAGAAGTGTACGTTTCCGTATTTTTTGTGTTGTACAAAGTTTGGATGCTCTTCAAAAGAAATGCTTGATGGGTGTTCTAAAACAAAATTTCCACCTTCTTCTAACCATTGATTATCGATAACCAAATTTGGGATTTTTTTGTAAGTTTCTACATCCAAATCGTAAGGAGGATCAGCAAAAATAATATCAAACTTTTTGATTGGTTGCTTGTCCAAATATTTAATGACATCACTTTTTACAGTTGTAATGATTTCATCTAATTTTAATTGTTTCGCTGTTTCGTCCAAAAATTTTACACAACCGTAGAAATTATCAACCGAAGTTACTTTTTTTGCTCCACGCGAAGCAAACTCTAATGAAATACTTCCTATTCCAGAGAATAAATCTAAAACGGTAATTTCGTCGAAATACCATTCGTTGTTTAAGATATTAAATAAAGCTTCTTTCGCGAAGTCTGTTGTTGGGCGCACCGGCAAGTTAGTTGGTGCTGTGATTCTTTTTCCTTTTAATGTTCCTGAAATGATTCGCATTCGAATAATTTATATAATGTAAAATATTGCCCAAGTTGTTTGTCTGCTTCGTTAAACGAAATATGACGCACATATTTTTGTAAAGTTTCGTAAAAATCTGGCGAATTTAAGATATCACCAAAAGCATATAACGAAACGGTATTTGGACTAATATTTAATTGATTTAATGTATACAAAATGTAAAACAAAAAGTCTTCTTTCGTTTTTGTTTCAAATAGATTATAAAAAATAAATTCTCCATTGCTTAACACACAAACTTCTAATTTTTGATGCATTAAATTGATATAAATTTCATCGTTTTTAGAATTAATCATTCCATAATCAACCAAGAATTTGCCCGAATGATACAAACGCGCATTTTGCAAATTCGGTAACGAAAGCAAAATATCTTTTAGTGGATAATGAATATTGTAGATAATTGAAGCATCTACATTTTCCAAAGGACAATCAATCGCTAATTTTACAGGACTATAGTTAGAAAGTGATAACAATTCCTCAAAAGGTTTGTGCGCAAAGTGATTTGGAACAACATTTACAGTTGTCGACAAAAAACAAATATGCACATAATCATATTCTTGTAGCAAAGTCAAATTAGAACGCAATTCATGTTCAATCTCAATTTCCGTTTTGTTAAGATTTGTAAAATCTACCGAATAGTCATATACATCCGAGTACGAAGTCGTTTCTCCGTCGGTTGTTTTGGTAATATAACTAAGCATATCGTGAGATAGTAAAATCGCTAACGAACGTTGAGTTGTTTTTGACATAAATTTTTCTTTATCCTTGAATTTTTAACTCGCTGATTAAGATATATATTAATCCTAATGAAATCAAAAATAACAAAATTTTGAAAGCAATCTTCATACAGAAAATTTATTTTAGCAAAGATACTATAATTATTTTGTTGATTAAAGAAGCATTTCAGCCGAATCTATTTTAAATTTACAGAAATTTGAAATTAAAAATTGTGAAAAAAATAGCCGTAATTCCAGCTCGTTATGCAGCAACACGTTTTCCAGGTAAATTGATGCAACAATTGGGCGATAAAACTGTGATAAGAATGACGTACGAAAATGTTGTTGCAACTGATTTGTTTGACGATGTTTTTGTGGTGACAGATTCTGATTTGATTTTTAATGAAATCGTTTCGCACAACGGAAAAGCAATTATGAGTATCAAAGATCATGAAACGGGAAGCGATAGAATTGCAGAAGCTATACAAGATATAGAATGTGATATTATCTTGAATGTGCAAGGTGATGAACCATTTGTGAACGAAAAAGCGTTGGCAGATATTTTATCCTCTTTTGATGGAGAAATGGGAAAAACTGTAGATGTGGCGACTTTAAAAGAATCCATTATAAAAGAAGAAGATATCAACAATCCTAATTTTGTGAAAGTGGTCACTGATATCAACGATTTTGCGCTTTATTTTTCGCGTTCAGCAATTCCATTTGCTCGTGAAACCAATTTTACACCAAATTATTTTCGTCATTTAGGGATTTATGCGTTTAGAAAAGAAGCTTTATTGAAGTTTTCAACACTTGAAATGCGTCAAAATGAGCGTGCAGAAAAATTAGAACAATTACGTTATTTGGAATATGGAATGAAGATTAAAGTGATTGAAACCGAATCGATAGGAGTAGGAATTGATACACCAGAAGATTTAGAGCGTGCAAAAAAGTACTTATCCACTATTGTTAAAAAATAATCTTTAAACTTTTTATGATTTATATTTGCCCTAAAATCAGCTATACTTGACGTGGAAATGAAATAATTAAGTTAATTAATACTTAAAAAAATATTTCGGTATGAATGTTGTTGTAAAATGGAGTAAATAAGTAAAATAGTGATTATGAGTGATTCATGGAAAGAATACGAAGCAGAAGGATTAATTGAAAAAAGATCCTTTTTAGTTTCAAAAGATGGTCTTGTAAAAAAATTATACACAGGACAAGATAAATACAAAATCTTAGAAGGAGCGATTAACAATGGTTATCGTGCGATTTGGGTAACAAAAGCAGACGGAAAACGTACAGCTAAATATGTACATAAAATGGTTGCCGAAACTTTTTTACCAAATAAAGACAATAAAGAATATGTAGTGCATTTGGATCATAACAAATTAAACAACGCAATGGATAATTTGAAATGGGCAACATTGGACGAATGGAAAGAGCACAACAAGGATTTATTTAGAATGATGAAAGGACGTTCTCGTTTAGACAGTATTCCAAATAGTAAGTTGACAGAAGCACAAGTTATTCGTCTGAAAAAGAAATTAATTGATCCAAATAGAAAAACAAAAATTTCTACACTAGCAAAACAATTTAATATTTCTCAAGGTCAGGTTTACCGTATTTTAAGAGGTGAAAATTGGGCTCATATAGAAGTTAAAAAAGACTAAAAGACAATATTTCTTTACAGAACTTTAAATTAGTTTTTATATCTTGTTCGACAGATTGTTAAAAATTAAAAAAGTTCTTATGTCGAAATTGACGTTTAGCGCGCTTATGATTTCATTATTTTCTGTGACTACATTTGCACAAAATGCAGAGAAAATAATCGAAACTCATATTCAAAAAACAGGAGGTGAAGCAGCTTGGAATAATTTGAACAGTATTATCCTAAAAGGAGAAGCCATTATAAATGTTGGAGATTCTTATCCAATGATTGTTTATCATCAACGCCCTTACAACAAAAAAGTAGTGTTTGTGATGAATGGAAAAGAAATCTTGAACGAAGGATATGATGGTAGAATGGGATGGACATACAGTGAAGTTGCTAAGAAAAATGTAGCTGTAAAAGATTATAAACCAGACTCTTTTGATTCGGATATTTTGAAATATAAACAAAAAGGATTTAAAGTAAAATACTTAGGTGTAGATAAATACGATCAAAATAATAGCTGTTACAAAATAGAATTAACAAAAAATACAAATTCTACAATATATTGTTTTGATAAAAATTCGTACGAAATTGTAATGGAAAAAAATAAAGACGAAACACTTTATTACTCTAATTTCAAGACGTATAACGGATTATCTTTTGCCACAAAAGTGGTAGGAAAACCAGTTGATGGAGGAGAATATGTGATAAAATTTAATGACATAAAAATCAACCCAGCAATAGATAAGAAAAATTTTAAATTCTAAATATATAAAAAGTGGTTCATCAAGAATCACTTTTTTATTTCTGTTGATTTATACTGCTTAGGTAGTATAAGTTTTTTACTTTTGTACTCTGAATGAAGAAATTAAAATATGGCTTTAGACTCTATATTTGATCAAAATAAAAAATACGAGAAGAGCTTTTTTCTAAGATTATTAGAGAAAGCAAGAAAAGATTATCCAGATTCAATTTCTTTTATAGATGATCTAATTTCTAAACTTCAAAATAACCCTACATATCGATTAATTTTTCGCGAAGAACTTCAAAATACATTCGGGAAAATCAATTTCGTTAGCTATTTAGTAGATAGTGGAATTCATCTGGAAGATAATTTATTATCCATTTTTCGAAAGAAAATAATGGATTCTCTTTTACCAGATATCGAAGATAATAATGAATTAACTTCTGTGGTAAATGAGATTTTTTATAATTCGAAAAACTTATCAGCAATCCGAATTATTCCAAGAGATCGTTGGCGAAAATTTTTCGAAGTATTGTATCAAGATATCGAACCAGATAATTTTAAAGGAAACGTTAACAATATTCAGAATCAGCTTTTACAAGCAATTTCTATTTTGACGGTTCGTATTACTGGAGGATTTTCGGATAAAGAAATGATGCGTTACAGCAACGAAGTTAATTATCTTGACAATCCATTCTCTAAACTTTCGATGCAGATTAGTAACATTATCGAAAATCCGCAAGCTGGATTTGATATGTTAGAGATTAAAGAAAGTATTTCTAAGTGTAAACATTTGTTAAATGATATTTTAACGCAAAAAGATTACAAAGGAATTTCATTGAAAGTTGCATCAAAAATCAATCGTTTGCAACAACAATTGGTTCGTTTACAAACAATTTTAAACAGTTATAATGAACTAAGATTACACGGAATAATTTCTTTCTATAGTCTTGCAACAAAGAAATGGGTTGAATTTTATGCCCCGAAAAACTTTATGAGTAATCAGTTAGGTTCTACGGTTTATTTAATCACTTTCTTAGTGACTTATCATAATGGTAAGACGGGAGAAAAATATATTACGCAGACAGCCAAAGAGTATAATAAGATGTTTTGGACAGCTTGTGGAGGTGGTTTTATCGTTTCATTTTTGTGTTTTATCAAAACAGGAATTGGAAATATACATGATACATCGCCACTGTTTAAAGCGTTTTTCTTTAGTATTAATTACGCTGTTGGTTTCTGTACGATTTATTTGACACATATGACACTTGCTACAAAACAGCCTTCTATGACAGCGGCTCGTTTAGCTCGTTCGCTTGTACCGACTTCAGGTTCTGAACTGAATGTGAAAGATTTTACAACTTTATTTGCGCAATTAGTAAGAAGCCAAATGATTGCTTTTTTAGGAAATGTTGTTGCTGGTTTTGTTGTTTCATTAGGAATTTTTTATTTACTGAACGAAATCTTAGGATTAGAAGTTTTAAAATATTCTAAAGCTTATCATTATTGGGAAGAAGTGGTGACAATGGATTGGCATATTTTTTACTTTGGAGCAATTGCTGGAGTCTTCTTATTCCTTTCAGGATTAATTTCGGGAATTACAATTAATAATCAACGTTTTCATAATATTCCAGAACGTATTTATAATCATCCCATTTTGAAGAAATCATTTTCAGAACGTAGACGAAGAAGAATTTCGAATTGGTTTGAGAAAAATATGGGTGGAGTTGTAGGTAATGTTGCATTCGGTTTTATGATGGGATGTGCTTTTTTGATTGGAGATTTTACTGGTCAACCTTTCGATATTCGACACATTACTTTCGTTTCAGGAAACTTCGCGATTGGTATTGGAGGAATGGGTTATCATTTTGATATTGGACCAATGATTATTGGTTTTATTGCAATTTTTATGGTAGGTTGGAGCAACTTCTTAGTTAGTTTTATCTTATCATTATTAATGGCAATGAGATCTAATAATATTCCTTTTTATAAGATTTTTACAATGATTTCACATACATTAAAAGCATTTTTCCGAAATCCATTACCATTTTTTATTCCGCCTTTATGGACAAAAAACAAAGAAGAAGCTTAGTTAGAAATGGAAACGAACTTAGAAAAACAATTACGTTACGATAAAGCTTATCTTAAAATGGCTTTTGAATGGGCAAATCTATCCTATTGCGAACGCAAAAAAGTTGGTGCAATTATTGTTAAAAATCGAATGATTATTTCTGATGGTTACAATGGTACGCCAAGTGGTTTTGAGAATAAATGCGAGGATGAAGAGGGGAATACAAAATGGCATGTTTTGCACGCCGAAGCAAATGCAATTCTAAAATGTGCAACTTCTACACAATCTGCAGAAGGAGCGACATTGTATATCACACTTTCGCCTTGTACAGATTGTAGCAAACTTATTTTACAAGCAGGTATAAAGCGCATCGTTTACATTCAACAATACAAAGATCTTTCTGGGTTAGAGTTTTTAGAAAAATCAGGAATTACAATTAGACAAATTACAGAAGAAGAATTATACAGTTAACATTTCAATGAGAAGTTTTTTCAAGGTTATTAATATCGTATTAGTTGTGATAATTATTTTCTTAATCGGTTTTATGGTTGGGAAAAAATACGACTTTGCGTTCGATGAAAACAAGGATGTTGTAGGTTTGCAATATTCGGATAACGAACAAAAAATTCGTCGATTAGTTTCTTTGATTGACAATGAATATGTGAACGATGTTAATTCGGATAGTTTGGTTGATGATGCGATTCATTATATGGTTGCCAAGCTAGATCCACATAGTACATATATCGACAAAGCTTCTGTACAAAAGGCAGAGGAGCAATTGAAAGGTGAATTTGTTGGAATTGGAATTCAATTTCGCACAATGAATGACACCATTGTTGTTGAACGTACTTTACCTGGAACGAAAAATTATGGCAAACTAGAATTTGGAGATCAATTAATTGCTGCAGATAATCAATCTTTGGTTGCAAAAGATAATAAAACAATAGAAGGTTTATTGAAGGGGAAGAAAGGATCGGAAGTTAAACTATCTGTTATTCGCGATCAAAAACCAATTTCTGTTACGCTAAATCGTACTATTGTACCAATTCCTACGGTTACTGGAAAACATATGTTAACGAAAGATATTGGTTATCTTAAATTGACTCGTTTTTCTGAAAATTCTGCAAATGAAGTTCACGAAGGTTTACAAAATTTATTGGATCAAGGAATGAAAACTTTGGTTTTTGATTTACGTGGAAATCCAGGTGGAATCATGCATATTGCCGAAGAAATAGCCGATGAATTTTTAACAAAAAATGAATTAATTGTTTACACACAAGACAAACAAAAACGTAAAAAATATATTTACGCTACAAATAAAGGTCTTTTCGAACAAGGAAAAATTTACGTCTTAATGGACGAAAATTCTGCTTCCTCGAGTGAGATTGTTGCGGGAGCGTTACAAGATTATGGACGCGGAATTATCGTTGGTCGTCGTTCGTTTGGTAAAGGTTTGGTACAGCGCGAAATTAATTTGGGCGATGATACCAAAGTTCGTTTAACAGTTGCGAATTATTACACACCTTCTGGACGATCTATTCAAAAACCATTTGATAAAAAAACTGCAAAATACAGTGACGATTTATACAAACGATTAAAATCGGGTGAATTATATAGTAAAGATTCAATTAAAATTAATAAAGACTTAGAGTTTACGGCGCCTTCAGGTAAAAAAGTGTACGGTGGTGGTGGAATTATTCCTGATGAGTTTGTTGCATTAGATACAAATTCGGTTTCGAATTGGTTGTATTATAATCAAGATGCAAATTATTTTAATGACTTTTTATTCAAGAAAATTTATTCAATTCACGATTTTTTCATGTTTCATAACGAAGCAATTTATCTAAAATATTTTAGTGCTGGGATGTATAGAAATGAGTTTTTAGGTGTTTTAGGAATTCCTTCAAATGAGTTTAACCCTGTCTTTTCAACAACTGTTGATAACTACATGAAAGCCACAATTGCTGGAACTTTATATGGTTCTCGTGCATTTTATCAAGTTTGGATGCCCGAAGATGAAATGATAAAGCGTATTTTTGAACTTGAAAAAATAACGAAGTAAATGCTGTGGAAAGATGCTTTGTATGACTATCAAATGTATCTGAAATTAGAAAAAAGAGTTTCTGCTAATACAATTGAAGGTTATCTACGCGATATTCAAAAATTAATTAATTATTCTGATAAACAACCTTTAGATTATTCACAAGATGATTTAAGGGATTTTGTACACGATTTTGCATCTAGCGAATATAGCGTGCGTTCGCAAGCACGTGTGATTTCTGGCTTGAAAAGCTTTTTTGGGTACTTACAACTCGAAGATTTTAGAGAAGATAATCCAACTTCTTTGCTCGAAACTCCAAAAATTGGAATGAAACTTCCTGATGTACTTTCCGAAAAAGAAATTGATAAAATGATTGAAGTAATTGATTTGTCAAAACCTGAAGGACAGCGAAATCGTGCGATTATAGAAGTGCTTTATGGTTGTGGTTTGCGTGTTTCGGAATTGATAAATCTCAAAATTTCTGATCTTTTTTTTGATGATGGTTTTATTCGTGTCATTGGGAAAGGAAACAAACAAAGACTTGTTCCGATTAGCGATTATACGATAAAATATATTAACTTGTACAAAGAAAGTATTCGTATTCATCTTCCTATACAAGCTGGTTTCGAAGATTTTTTGTTCTTAAATAGACGAGGTAAAAACCTTACACGTGTGATGATTTTTACAATCGTTAAAGAATTATCGATAATTGCTGGAGTTAAAAAAACAATAAGTCCGCATACGTTTCGCCATTCTTTTGCGACTCATTTATTGAAAAATGGAGCAGATCTTCGTGCAATTCAGTTAATGTTGGGACACGAAAGTATTACGACGACTGAAATTTATACGCATGTTGATCAAGAATTTATTCGAGATGCGATTATTAAATTTCATCCAAGAAATAAATAATAATCATTAACCTAAAAAGATGATAAAATCGTTTAAATTTTGTCCAAATTGTGGACATTCTATCGATCATTTTGATTTTAGAAAAATGTCGTGCAACAATTGTGATTTGGTTTATTATCAAAATGTAGCAGCTGCGGTGGCGGTTATTCTTAAAAAAGATGACAAAATCTTGTTTACTGTTCGTAATAAAGAACCAAAAAAGGGAATGTTAGATTTAGCTGGTGGATTTACAGATCCAGATGAGTCGGCAGAAAGAACGTGTCAACGAGAGATTGAAGAAGAATTAGGAATTAAAATTCCTTTAGAGAATTTCAAGTATTTTCTTTCGCAACCCAATACATACGAGTACAAAGAAGTTCCGTATAAAACGTGTGATTTAGCATTTATTGCTGATTTTCCAGACGAAGAAATTACTCTTGAAAGAGATGAAATAGCAGAAGTGAAGTGGGTTTCTATCAACGAAATTAATTTAGACGACATTGGTTTTGATTCATTAAGAAAAGTGGTAGAAATTTATATTAATTCTTTGAAATAGTTCACATGATGTTGAAATAAGTTCAACCGGGCGTGATTTGTCAACCTGAACTCGTTTCAGGTTCTCATCATTAAAATATTAACAATGAAAAAAATACTTTTATTAAGTGCTATTTTCCTAACAATGGTTTCGTGTAGCACGCAGAATGTAGCGGTAGATTATGACCGAGATTTTGATTTTGAAACAAATAGAACGTATTCTTTTACGCAAACAGGAAATTTAGGATTGAATGATTTAGATTCTGCTAGATTATATTCTTCGATTGAAAAAGGAATGTTATACAGAGGTTTTCAGAAGTCGAATGATGGAAATTTAACGTTAGACGTGAAGCCAGAAGAATATGTTTCAAAACAACAAAATTCTAATGTTGGAATTGGAATGGGAACGGGTGGCTATGGTTTTGGAGGTGGAGTTTCGGTTGGAATTCCGATTATGTCTCAAAAATTAAATCAAAATTATACGATTTCGATGAAGGATGAAGGAAGATTGGTTTGGGAAGGAACCTTGAAAATTCAAATGCCATTGAAAGCTTCGCCAGAAGCTCGTGCAGCAAATATTCAGAAAGGTGTAACGAAATTGTTGCAAAAATTTCCACCTAAAAAGAAATAACAAAAACCTTGAGATTTTTCTCAAGGTTTTTTGTTTAAAATTTTGACTGATTTGAATATCCGATTCCAACGGTAAAATGAGGTCTCCAGCGTGTTTTTCTAACTGAAATAATTTATTCAAAACGGCACTTTCAGTTGTAATCTTCCCTAAAAAACGGAACGTTTAAAAATATAGTTTATTAACTTAGGGATAATTATGAAACAAAGCAATTTTACAGAAGTTCAGATCGTCAAGATCTTATCAAAACAAAATCAAGGCAAAACAGTCAATGAAATTTGTCGTGAACATGGAATAAGCCAACCGACTTTTTATAAATGGAAGAGTAAATATGGCGGAATGGAAGCCCATCAATTAGCTCAATTAAAGGAACTAGAGAAGCAATTGTCTCAATATAAAAAAATTGTAGCAGAGCTTACTTTAGAAAACGTAGTTTTAAAAGATGTTATCGAAAAAAAGCTATAACGCCTTGTGAAAAACGAGAATTGGTGTTGTATTCAAAAGCAAAACATCAACTAAGTTCTCGCAGGGCTTGTCGTCTATTTAACTTAAGAACATCCGTTTTTTATTATCAAAAAGTACGTAAAGATGAGGATGAAAAAATATGTTTTCAATTGATAGCACTATCCAACGAGCATCAAACTTGGGGCTTTTGGATGATGCATTATCGTTTACGAAATTTAGGCTTTACTTGGAACCATAAACGAGTTTATCGAATTTATACTTCGATGAAACTTAACCTACGTAATAAACGTAAAAAAAGACTTCCTGCAAGGATTAAAGAGCCGCTTTTACGTCCGATTTATCCAAATGTAACGTGGAGTATGGATTTTATGCATGATAGTTTAGAAAACGGAAAAAGCGTGAGAAGTTTGAATATTATAGACGATTTTAATCGAGAAATTTTGAGTATTTGTATCGACACAAGTTTACCTTCAGCTAAAGTAATTTCTGAACTAGAAAAACTAATCGAATGGCGAGGGAAACCTGAGAAAATTAGAGTAGATAATGGTACAGAATTTATCGTTGAAAAACAAAAACTATTTTGTCAAAAAAAGCAATTGAATTATATTATATCAAACTTGGCAAACCTACGCAAAACTCTTTGATTGAA
>NZ_DICC01000021.1:20555-21676 GCF_002415215.1 Empedobacter sp. UBA5036 | reverse complement strand
CGCATATATTTCTTGAATTTAATGATCAATCTAACGAGTCCAAGGTTTTTTTTCACCAGAATCCACCTCATCTACTTGATCAATATTTTCTAAAAAAGTATGACGATCTGCTTTTCTCTTTTCTTTTCTAAAATAAGTTAACGCCGTATTCAACGAAACGCGGTACATCCATGTCGAAAATTGAGACTTACCTTCGAAACGATCAAAAGATTTCCATAACTGCAAAACAATCTCTTGTATCAAATCATTTTGATCTTCAGAATTATCCATATACATCATAGCGATTTTGTGTAAAATCCCTTTGTGCTGATCGATTAATTCTAAAAAAAGAGTTTGTTTAGCTTCCAAAATCGTTACTTTATTTTTTTCAACGCAACTTGTTCATCATCGATAAATAAAATACAATTGACTCCGAAAAATTCTTGCAAAATATTTACTTTGATATTTAACTTTTCATCTTTAGAATTTTTCAAATGCCCCGTTAAAATTGGCGCAGAAAAATAGTTAATTTGATAATCTTGTAATTTGTCATTTACAAAAAGTTTTTCGCCAGAAAACCAATTATTCTCGATTCTGATAACATTATTTTCAACTGTTGCTTCCCAAATAGATTTCATCGTTTAATTATTTTAGTGTTTACTAGTAAGTAGAAAAAAAATAAAAACGTTACAAACTTTTTTGAAAAAAAAAATTAAAATTCCATTTCTAACCAAATCGGTAAACTGAATTCTTCTAATAAATGAGCCAATTGAAATTCTTTGTAGTTTTCTTTCGTTATCCACGCCATTTCTTCTATCTCAGAAGCGTTTTTAAGCGTTTTTAATGATTTTAATTTAACATGAAATACATTTGCATGAACTTTGGTATTCTCTTCATTAACGGCAATAGAAGTATGATTTCCTAAAAATGAAACATCGTGCTGTAGAATATCAACATTAATCTCTTCCAAAAATTCGCGTCCAAGCGTTGTTAATAATTCTTCATCTTGTTCTCGTTTTCCTCCAACCATCTGAAAAAATTTCGATTTCTTTTTTCGGACAGCTAACATCCTACCCGTTTCATCTGTAACCAAGGCGTTCACCAAATAAATATGATTCATTGTTATGCGTTATGCGTTATGC
>NZ_DICC01000021.1:0-20427 GCF_002415215.1 Empedobacter sp. UBA5036 | reverse complement strand
GTTATGCGTTATGCGTTATGCAAAAATAAAAAGTTTGGAGCAAAAAAAAGCTTCACAATAAGTGAAGCTTATAAAAGTTGGCGATCCGGACGGGACTCGAACCCGCGACCACTTGCGTGACAGGCAAGTATTCTAACCAACTGAACTACCGGATCAGTCTGTTTTTTTATTTATAATTTTCGATCGCACTAAAATAGAAAAAGAAATAGATGCGATCCGGACGGGACTCGAACCCGCGACCACTTGCGTGACAGGCAAGTATTCTAACCAACTGAACTACCGGATCAGAAAATTATAAATTGATATATTTTTTATGAATTTTTATAAAAAATTGCGATCCGGACGGGACTCGAACCCGCGACCACTTGCGTGACAGGCAAGTATTCTAACCAACTGAACTACCGGATCAGAAATTATAAAAAATATATTGTGTAAAAGAACGAACTTTTTGCGATCCGGACGGGACTCGAACCCGCGACCACTTGCGTGACAGGCAAGTATTCTAACCAACTGAACTACCGGATCAAAATCTGTATCGATTTCGGATTGCAAATATAGGCGGTTTTCTGATAAAACCTAAACTTTTTTCAAAAAAAATCTCGGAAATTTTGCATCCGAGATTCTTTTATTTCAAAATCAGCGATTTAATTTATTATAAAATCGCGTTTAATTTTTCTACTAATTGCTCTTTTGGAACAACTCCAACAACTTTGTCTACTACTTCTCCGTCTTTGAAGAATAAAATTGTAGGAATGTTGCGAATTCCATATTTTGCTGCAACTTCTTGGTTTGTGTCTACATCAACTTTACCAATAACTGCTTTTCCTTGATATTCTGTAGCAAGCTCTTCCACAACTGGACCAACCATTCTACAAGGACCACACCAAACAGCCCAAAAATCAACCATTGCTGGTTTTCCTGACTCTATAATATCTGATGCAAATGATGCGTCTGTTACTTCTAATGCCATAATCTTATATTTTTTTTATCTAATCTTAAGTTTACAAATCTACATAAAATTTTATTCTTGAAAAATTTCGTTCATATTATCTATCAATTATTGAATAGATGAAACGAATAATTAATTCAGTTTGAATGTAATTTCCTGCAATTCATCTAATTCTTTCAACAAATCTCGACAAATGTTAATTTTGATTTTACTTGCTGGTAAATCTAAATTATTCAAATAATCTTTTGGATCAATTAATTGAATTTTTAATAATTTATCTCCTTGATATTTGAACATAATATCTGATAATTTGCTAAATGTTTCTTCCGAAAATTCTGGAACTTCAATCTTCACCGTCATTTTTTCGGCTTGTTTTTCAACAATTTCATTCAACAACAAAATATTTGTGATGTTTTTATACACACGACCTTGCGTTACATTTCCTTCTTTGTCTTTGAATTCTTTTTTCGAGATATTCAATTTCAAATTCAAGAACATATTTTCCTGCATAAAGTGTCTATATTTCATATAATCGCTACCAAAAACCATGATATCCATCGAATCGGTGTAATCACTAAACGTAAAAATACCAAATTCGTTTCCATTTTTGGCAATTCTATGTTGAATATTTGACATCATTCCACAAATTGAAACTTCTTTGTTGACAAAATTATCTTCATTCGCATTGATATCAGAAATACTACAATTTGAAGCCATTTTCAACTCATGTTTGAAATCATCCAAAGGATGCGAAGAAATATAAATTCCAACAACTTCTTTCTCTTTCGACAAACGTTGTAACATATTCCATTTCTCACAATCTGGCAACATCGGAACCACATCTTCTACAACAGAATCTCCTCCAAAATCACCAAATAAAGAAGTTTGAGAAGAGTTTTTTTGCTCCTGATAATTTCCTCCATATTTGATTAATTTTTCCAGATTCGTCGTTGTATTATCGATAAAAAAATAACGTCCACGATGAAATTCGAACGAATCAAAACCTCCAGCTAAAACTAAGTTTTCGATTGTTTTTTTGTTCACTGTTCGCAATTCGACACGTTTAACAAAGTCGTATATATCTTTGAACGGACCATTTGCTTCACGTTCAGAAATTATCGAGTTTACTGCGGCTTGCCCAACACCTTTTACAGCTCCCATTCCAAAACGAATTTCATAATTTTCGTTTACGTTAAACTTCGTAATCGATTCATTGATATCTGGACCAAGAACCGCCAATCCCATTCGCTTACACTCTTCCATAAAGAAGGTCACTTGCTTGATATCATTCATATTATTTGAAAGAACAGCCGCCATATATTCTGCTGGATAATGTGCTTTCAGATAAGCTGTTTGATACGCTACCCATGCATAACACGTCGAGTGCGATTTATTGAAGGCATAGGATGCAAAGGCTTCCCAGTCTGTCCAAACTTTTTCTAAAATCTTAGGATCATGCCCTTTTTCTGAAGCTTGCGCAACAAATTTTGGTTTCATTTTATCCAAGACAGCTTTTTGCTTTTTCCCCATTGCTTTACGCAAAACGTCGGCATCACCTTTCGAGAAACCTGCTAATTTTTGCGAAAGCAACATTACTTGCTCCTGATAAACCGTAATTCCGTAGGTTTCTGATAAATATTCTTCCATCGCATCCAAATCGTACTGAATTGGTTCTTCACCATTTTTACGGCGAACAAACGACGGAATATATTCGATAGGCCCAGGACGATAAAGGGCATTCATGGCAATTAAATCCGCGAAAACTGTCGGACGTAAATCCTTCATGTATTTTTGCATTCCGGGTGACTCGTATTGGAAAACCCCAACCGTTTCGCCACGCTGGAAAAGCTCATATGTTTTTTCGTCGTCAATCGGAATTTCATCCGGATTGATTTCGATTCCTGTTCTCGCTTTTACTAATTTGATGGTATCTTTAATCAAGGTTAAGGTTTTCAACCCCAAAAAGTCCATCTTCAATAATCCGGCACTTTCTGCAACCGAGTTATCAAACTGCGTTACATATAAATCTGAATCTTTAGCTGTTGTTACAGGTACGAAATTCGTAATATCATCTGGCGTAATAATTACCCCACACGCGTGAATTCCCGTGTTACGAACAGAACCTTCTAAGATTTTTGCTTGCTGAATAGTTTCCGCAGCTAAATCGTCTCCATTCGATAAACGTTTTAATTCGCTTACAGCATCAAACTCTTCTGGTTTTAAGGCTCCTTTTAATGCAGCTTCATCTAAATTGAAGATTTTAGATAACTTCATATTCGGAATCAAACCTGCAACACGGTTCGCATCAAACAATGGTAAATCCAATACACGCGCCGTATCTTTAATCGAAGATTTCGCCGCCATTGTACCATAAGTGATGATTTGCGCTACTTGATTTGCTCCATATTTATCAATCACATAATCCATTACCAACGATCGACCTTCGTCATCAAAGTCGATATCGATATCGGGCATAGATACACGATCAGGATTTAGGAATCGCTCAAAAAGTAAATCGTACTGAATTGGATCTAAATTGGTAATCCATAAACAATAAGCAACTGCTGATCCTGCCGCCGAACCACGACCTGGACCAACCGATACGCCCATTTTACGCGCCGCAGCAATAAAATCTTGTACAATCAAGAAATAACCAGGATAACCTGTTTTTTCAATTGTGGCTAATTCGAAATCCAAACGTTCTTTAATTTCGTCTGTCAATTCTGGATAACGAATTTTTGCACCTTCGTAGGTTAAATGTTTTAAATAAGCATTCTCACCTCTTTTCCCTCCATCTTCATCATCTTCTGCGTGATGAAATTCTTCGGGAATATCAAATTTTGGAAGTAATACATCTCGATAAAGCGTGTATTCTTCTATTTTATCAACAATTTCTTGAATATTAATAATTGCTTCGGGAATGTCTTGAAACAATTGTTTCATTTCTGCTTCCGACTTAAAATAATATTCTTGATTTGGCAAACCAAAACGGAATCCACGACCACGACCAATTGGCGTTGATTGTTTTTCTGCATCGCGCACACACAACAAAATATCGTGTGCATTCGAATCGTCTTGATTGATATAATACGTATTATTTGTCGCAACAACTTTTACATTGTGTTTACGCGCAAACGCAAGCAAAGTCTGATTAACACGATCTTCATCTTCTTGTCCGTGGCGCATCAATTCGATGTAAAAATCATCACCAAACTGCTCTTTCCACCAAAGTAAAGCTTCTTCGGCTTGCTTTTCACCAAGATTCAAAATTTTGTTTGGAACTTCACCTTGTAAGTTTCCAGACAAAACAATTAAATCTTCTTTATATTCTTCAATAATCGCTTTATCAATTCGAGGCACGTAGTAAAACCCATCAGTATAAGCCTTCGATGCCATTTTTGCTAAATGATGATAACCATTTTTGTTCTTTGCAAAAATTACAATTTGATAGCCATTATCCTTTTTTGTTTTGTCTAAATGATTTTCACAAACAAAGAATTCGGAACCAATAATAGGTTTTAAGATAACTTCCGTTGGTTCTGCTCCGTCAGCAATTAACTCTTCATTCTTTACTTTTGCAGCTTTATTATGATTTTGTACTTCTGCATTAAAATGAAAAGCTCCCATCATATTTCCATGATCGGTAATTGCAACTGCAGTCATTTTATTTTTTGCCGCAGCACTCACCAAATCGTTTACAGAAATAGTCGATTGAAGAATTGAAAATTGTGTGTGATTATGTAAATGTGCAAATTTTGCTTTCTCGAATTGTGCTAAAACTTCTTCCGAAATATCAATAACCTCATCTCCTCCATCTTCTTTGGCTTTAATTTTCGCAATTTCTTGTGAAGCTTTTTTAAGATTTACGTGATTTAGTCCAACTGGCTGAATATTTGTTTCATTAATTGCATTAAATCGAACAAAATATTCATCTTCAACTTCTAACTCCTTTTTTGTAAAAATACCTTTACGAATCAACTCGAAAAAACAACGCGTAGTTGCCTCCACATCGGCAGTTGCGTTATGCGCTTCGCCAAACGAAACACCAAAAAGATATTGATGCAATTCCGTTAACGTTGGTAATTTGTAACGACCTCCACGACCTCCAGGAAGTTTCAATAACTCAGCAGTCACCTCGGTACAGGTATCCAAAACAGGTTTTTCGGCTAAATTATTTTCATAATTCAGACGATAAAATTCGGCTCCCATAATGTTAATATCGAAACCTAAATTTTGTCCAACAATAAATTTAGCTTTACCTAAAGCTTCGTTGAATTTATCTAAAACTTCTTTTAATGGAACACCTTTTTCGGTTGCTAAATCAGTTGAAATTCCGTGAATACGTTCAGAATCATACGGAATATCAAAACCATCTGGACGCACCAAATAATCTTGATGTTCAATAATTTGCCCCATTTCATCGTGCAATTGCCAAGCGATTTGTATACAACGCGGCCAGTTGTCGGAGTCAGAAATCGGCGCATTCCAATCTTTCGGAAGACCAGTTGTCTCTGTATCGTATATTAAGTACATTGAGTTTTCGTTTGAATCTGTAAATTTACGAAATCTTAGCAGAAGATTTTCTTAAGATAAGTTAAGAATAATTATCTATTTTAGATGTTCAAATCAACGAAAATGAAAAATATTTTCATCATTAATGGAAGCACAAGCGAAAATTCATCTAATCAAAAAATCATAGAAAATTTTATTTCTTCTACATCTCAATATTTCAAATGTACTGTTTTTGATGAATTAAAAACTCTTCCTCATTTTGATCCAGAACGTTCTATCGAAAATACGCCGCAAGAAATACTTGGTTTTAGAACTGAAATAGAAAAAGCTGATGGAATAATTATTTGTACGCCCGAATATATTTTTAGTATTCCGAGTGGATTAAAAAATGTATTAGAATGGTGCGTTTCTACAACCATTTTTGATGGAAAACCTTTAGGAATTATCACTGCGTCTGCAAATGGAGAAAAAGGACATGAAGAATTGCAATTGATAATGAAAACGTTGATGACAAACTTCAATAATGAAACAACTTTACTCATTCAAGGTGTTAAAGGAAAAGTAAATTCGGAAGGAAAAATTATTGATAAAGTAACTTTACAACAATTGGAAGAGTTCATCGTAGCTTATAACCAACTATTAACCTAAAATATGTTTTACGTTTATACTATTGCAATACCACTTTTGATTATTTTATCTTTTTATTACGTTGAACGAAAAATATTCAAAATAAATAACCTTCTCATTTTAGTTTTTTTATTCTGGCTATATTATATCGGTTTATATTTTTTAGAATATTTTAAAATTTTAGATGACTCTTGGATTTTATATTCTATTTTTTTCTTCTTGTTTCCAATCACTATTATTGTATTAATTATAAAAACTGTAATGATTATTCTAAATAATTTAAAAAAATAAATGAGACAAAAACTAATTTATATACTTTATTGGGCTGCAATTTTTACAGTTTCAATATCAATGTTTGTGTATGGAATTGTAAAACCTACTCAATTCACAAATATGGATAACAGCATTAATAATCATCTTTCTGAAGGTCATCGATTGATGTGGAATTTTTATAGTTTTACCAAAGGGTATCCAATAATCATCGGAATTTTTGAAGTGATTGGTGCAATCACATTACTTTTTAGAAGGACAAGAATTTTTGCATGCTTGTTATTAACTACAATTTTAATCAATATTATTCTACAAGATTATTTCTATGAAATTGTTGCGCTAAATTCTTCTATTTTTTATCAAGTTTTAGTCTTTGTTATCTTAATTATTGACAAAGAAAGAGTGATTGAAATTTTTTCGAAACTATTTGAATTAAAAACTAAACTAAAACCAAACTGGATTCTAATCATTATAAGTTTTATACTTGCAATTGGCTTTAAATTTATTGAAACAAAAGTTTTATAACCAAAAAAGATGAACTTAATTCAGTTCATCTTTTTCTAAAATTTCTTCCGACTCAAAACTCATTTTAAGTTTGATGAGTTCATCTTTTATATTTTCTAATCGCTTCACAACATCTATTTCATCTGTTGTTGTCGCAATTCCTTTTTTACCAATCGCTTGTTTTGCACCTTCTAACGTATAGCCTTTTATTTTTACCAAATAATAGATATTCTTGAAACAATCAATATCATTTTTGGTAAATAATCGATTTCCTTTTTTGTTCTTTTTGGGTTGAATAATTTCAAATTCTTTCTCCCAAAATCGAATCAACGATGCATTTACATCAAAGGCTTTGGCGACTTCGCCAATCGAGTAATATAGTTTATCAGGCAGGTCTACGTTCATTATCAGCGTTTAATCCAAAGATAATGACAATTTTTTAGAGTTTTGATAAATTTTAATGAAATCGTCTGGATCTACATCATTGTAGAAATACATAATTGGATCTACAGGTTCTCCATTCTTGTGAATTTCGTAATGCAAATGCGCTCCTGTCGACAATCCAGTCGTCCCAACATAACCAATTACATCGCCTCTTTTCACTTTTTGTCCACTACGAACTTTCGCACGAGACATGTGAGCATACAAACTTTCGTAACCATTTCCGTGTTTCAAGACCACCATATTTCCGTAACCCGAATTAAATTCAGAAACTTTTACAGAACCATCTCCAGTTGCATAAATTGGTGTTCCTGTAGAAGCTGCAAAATCTAAACCTTTGTGCATTTTATTCACTTTCAAAATTGGGTGAAAACGAGATCCATAACCAGAAGCTAATCTACTTACATATTTATCTGCAACAGGTTTTAGAACTGGCATTGATGATAAATTGGCATCTTTTACACCAGCAGAACGAAATACTTCGTCCAACGATTTTGATTCAATTTCGATTTTATCAATCAATTTTTCGATATCTTCTGCTGTATAATTATCAATTTCTTTGTTTACAGAATCGATATTTTCATTGACACGCATATCATAAATTGTACGATAAATATTGCGATCTTTTTCTTCGATTTCTGTCAAAGCCTCTTCAACTTCTTTGAATTTTTTATGTAATTGCTGATTTTCATTTTCCATTCTTTCCAACTCAGCCAATAATTTGCTTTTGTCATCTTTGAATTTCCCTGCTCTCGATGCGTATTCAGAATCATTAAAATGATAACCAATCATTCCAGCAGATATTGTCGATAGACATAAAAATAGTAATACGTATAACGCTGTTTTAGGAGTTTTTTGGACTCTTTTCTTCGCCCAACTCATCAAAAATTTTACAGAATTATACTTATAGTTTTTATTTTCCATTACTTAACCAACCTTTTATTATCTTTGTAAAACGTTTGCAAAGTAACGAATATTGTACGAGTAAACTTGTTAATCAAATGATAAAAATAATTTAATTAAATGAAATCCAAAGATATAAGAAAAGAATTTCTGCATTTTTTTGAGACAAAAGGCCACTTAATAGTAGACTCTGCGCCGATTGTTTTGAAAGACGATCCGACATTAATGTTCAATAATTCGGGGATGGCACAATTCAAAGAATATTTTTTAGGAAACGGAACTCCAAAAAGTAATCGTATCGCGGATACACAAAAATGTCTTCGTGTTTCTGGTAAACATAATGATTTGGATGATGTAGGAAAAGATACTTACCACCACACGATGTTCGAAATGTTAGGAAACTGGTCTTTTGGTGATTATTTCAAAAAAGAAGCAATCGCTTGGGCGTGGGAATTACTAACAGAAAAATACGGAATCTCTAAAGATCAAATTTATGTAACCGTTTTTGAAGGTGATAAAGGTGACGGAACATCATTAGATGAAGAAGCATTAGAACTTTGGAAACAACATATTGCTGAAGATAGAATTCTTTACGGAAATAAAAAAGATAATTTCTGGGAAATGGGTGATATCGGACCATGTGGACCATGTTCTGAAATTCATGTTGATATTCGTCCAGAAGCTGATCGTTTAGCTGTTGATGGTAAAACATTGGTTAATATGGATCATCCACAAGTTATCGAAATTTGGAACTTGGTATTTATGCAATATCAACGTAAAGCGGATGGTTCTTTAGAATCTTTACCGGCTCGCCATATCGATACAGGTATGGGATTTGAGCGTTTGGCAATGGTTTTACAAGGAAAATCATCTAACTATGATACAGATGTTTTTCAACCAACAATTCAAAAATTAGAAGAAATTTCTGGTGTAAAATACGGAACAGCAGAAAAAACAGATATCGCTATTCGTGTTGTAGTTGACCATTTACGTGCAGTTTCTTTTGCAATTGCAGACGGACAATTACCATCAAACACAGGAGCAGGATATGTAATTCGTCGTATTTTACGTCGTGCAATTTCTTACGGATATCGTTTCTTAGGTCTTAAAGAACCTTTTATCTATAAATTATATCCAATCTTGAAAGCTGAAATGGGTGATTTCTTCCCAGAATTAGTGAAACAAGAAACAATTGTAACTGGCGTTATTCGCGAAGAAGAAGCATCTTTCTTACGTACAATTGAACAAGGATTAAATCGATTAAATCAAATCATTGAGCAATTAGGAGATTCTAAAGTTGTTCCTGGTGATGTGGTTTTCGAATTATATGACACATTTGGTTTCCCCGCAGATTTATCTCGTATTGTAGCAGAAGATCACGGTTTCACAATTGACGAAGCTGGTTTTGAAGCTGAAATGGCGAAACAAAAAGAACGTTCGAAAAAAGCAACTGCTTTAGTAACGGATGACTGGGTTATTTTAGATGATAAAGGAAAGGAAACCTCTATCGCTTATGATAACACAGAAGCTGAAGTAAAAATTACACGTTACAGAAAAGTAAAAAATAAAAAAGGAGAATTTTTCCAATTGGTATTCAACCAAACGCCATTCTATGCAGAATCTGGAGGACAAATTGGTGATACAGGATCTATTTCTACTTTGAATGAAACAATAGAAGTTGTTGACACGAAAAAAGAAAATAACTTAGTAATTCATTTCGTTGAAACTTTACCAGAAAATGTAAACGCTACATTCAATGCGAAAGTTGACACAGAAAAACGTAATGAGACAACGAAAAATCACTCTGCAACACACTTAATGCACGAAGCTTTACGCGAAGTTTTAGGAACGCACGTAGAACAAAAAGGTTCGTATGTTGGAGACGATTATTTACGTTTTGACTTTTCTCATTTCTCTAAAATGACAGATGAAGAATTGGCTATTGTTGAGCAAAAAGTAAACGATAAAATTGCAGAAGCTTTACCATTAATCGAAAAAAGAGATTGTGATATCAACGAAGCTATCACTGAAGGTGCAATGGCTTTATTTGGTGAAAAATATGGTGATAAAGTTCGTGTCATTCGTTTCGGATCTTCAATCGAATTATGTGGAGGTACGCACGTAAAAAATACAGCGGATATTCGTTTGTTCAGAATTTTATCTGAATCATCAACGGCTGCTGGTATTCGTCGTATCGAAGCAATTACATCAAACAAAGCAATCGAAGCATACAAAGATGCTGAGAAAAATTACAATGATGTTTTAGCTGCACTTAAAACGAAAAATGATGCGGTAAAAGCTGTTCAACATTTATTAGATGAAAATGCAGAATTGAAAAAACAATTAGAATCTTTTGTTGCGCAACAAGCTGCTGCTGAAAAAGCAACTTGGAAAGCTGCAATTAAAGAGATTAATGGTGTTAATTTCTTAGCGGTTAAAACAAATTTAGATACAAATGCTGCAAAACAAAATGCAATTGATTTGACAAAAGAAATCGAAAATGCATTTATCGTAGTAGGTACTAATGATGCTGTAAAACCATCTATCACAATTTCTATTACAAAAAATCTTGTGGAAGAAAAAGGTTATAACGCAGGACAAATTGTAAAAGAAATTGCAAAACACATCAACGGTGGCGGAGGTGGACAACCTTTCTTAGCTACAGCAGGTGGTAAAGAGGTTTCTGGATTAGATGCTGCACTAAAACAAGCAGAAGATTTTGTTAAATAACAAATCTCTATTATAATACTCTAAAAGCGACTTGGTTTATCAAGTCGCTTTTTTTATTTTTATAATTCTATTTTAGAATTAACACTTTTAACTTTTTTAATCTTGAAAGACATCAAATTATTGATTGCCGTAAGCATAGTTGCAATTGTTTGGGGAACAACTTTTCTCGGAATTCGTGTAGCCGTAGAAACCATTCCAGGTTGGTTTGTAGCTGGAATTCGTCAATTTTTGGCAGGACTAATTATGCTAATTATTTTACTATCTAAAAAGGAATTAAAATAGATTGTCTGGAAAAACCTTTCTTATCAACTTATCTCGCTTCATTAATGCTGATAATGGCAAATGGATTAACTACTGCTGCAGAAGAAAACTTATCGAGTATTTTAGCTGCATTAATTAGTGCAACCTCACCTATTCTCGTTTTTTTAGGAAGTATTTTTATTGGCTTACAAAAATTCAGTTAGCGTGGATTATTAGGTGTTTTACTTTATTTTGGGGGTGGAATATTTATTTTTTGGTAGGGAAATCAAGAATTAGCAAATCTAGCATATAGAACTGGAATTATTTTACTTTTTTGTGCAATTACAGGTTGGGCAACAGGAACTATTTTCATTAAAAAAATGAATATTCAATCCAAAAATATTTCTCTCAATCTTTTTTACCAATTTATATTTGCTGGAATTGTTTAAATTATTTTTGCTTTCGCTTTTACAAAAAATTATAATTTCGAAAATTGGAGTACAAAAAGTATTTCTGCCATGCTTTATTTAGCTGTTTTTGGTTCTGTGATTACGTTTTTTTCATTTCATTATGCGTTGACCAAAATTTCTCCAATACAAGTTTCTATTCTTTCTTATTTCAATACGATTATTGCAATAATTTTGGGTTGGTTAATATTAGACGAACAAATTTCATCAAAGTTTATCGTCGCTACTATTCTAATTATTCTTGGTGTTTTTATTATTAATTATAAGCCAGAAATGTTCAAAACTAAACGTTTAAAAGCAGATTAAGAGTTACGTAATAAAATTTATTTTAATATTTTTAACATAATTTAACAACTTAATCTATGATTGAAATATACAAACGAGTAATGTTTGACAATTACGCCAATTTCTCGGGAAGAGCCCGCAGAAGCGAATTTTGGTATACAACTTTAATTAATACTATATTTTTTATAATATCTTTCATTTGTTTATTTAAATTTATAAATATATCAGACATAGTTTCATATACTATTGGAGGAATAATAGTTTTATTTTTTTTTATAACTCTTATACCAAGATTAGCTTTAATAAGTAGAAGATTGCATGACACAGGAAAAAGTGGATGGTTCTATTTATTAACTTTTATACCTGGAGGAAATCTTATTTTATTAATATTTTTTATTATGGATAGTCAACCAGGTTCTAATCAATGGGGACCAAACCCAAAAGAAACTGATGATTCTATCAACGAAATAGGAAACGATTTAATCGAAAGATATTAAAATTAAAAAGCGAGATTAATTCTCGCTTTTTAATTGGATCAATTTTATCCATTGTTTTAGATTATATCGTCTAAAAATTCCGAAATAACGTTGATTAAAAGAGTTCACCCAAATCGAATTGTCTTCACAATAAATCACAACTGTTTCGATATAATCTCTTCTTCGGTAATTGTATTTATAAAAAATATTTCGTTCCGAATATTCAAAAAGAAACAAACCTTCTTCGTCCAATGATTGCGTAAAATTATGTTGACGCTGCGCTAATTTTTTGATTAAATTAATATTCTCACTCAACGATTTTGATGTTTTAATTTCTACAAAAAATCTGTCTTTAATTGTCGTTATTATTCGAATTCCAAAAATTACAATCATTGAAATAAAAATAATATTGATTTCACTTGATGCATAAATAAAGAATAAAACAAGTGCAAACATCAGCCCAAAATCTAAATAATTCCAAATTTCGAAAGGTAGAAAATATTTATCATCAACCTTTTTGAGTTTTGTTTTATGATGAAATGTGGAAAGATTATTTGTATTCATAAGTTTTAGATTTCTCTTAAAAATAAGAAATATTATCGAATTGAAACAATCTTAAATGAATAATAATTAACTCTTTTTATTAAAACAAGAAATTTTAATTATAAAACAAAAACATTCGAATCATTTTTGTAATTTTGCACCTCAAAAAATAAGTAATAAATACAATTCAATAAAATGGCAAACATTACATTTACAATGATTAAGCCTGATGCAGTTGCAAAAGGACACATCGGAGATATTTTAAAAGACATTACTGACGCTGGTTTCAAAATTAAAGCGGCTAAAATGACTCAATTAGCAAAACAAGACGCTGAAGCATTTTACGCTATCCACGCAGAGCGTCCTTTCTTCAAGGATTTAGTAGAATTCATGACTTCTGGACCAATCGTTGCTGCAGTTTTAGAAAAAGATAACGCAGTTGCTGATTTCCGTACTTTAATCGGTGCTACTAACCCAGCTGAGGCTGCAGAAGGTACAATCCGTGCTAAATACGCTGAATCTATCGATGCTAACGCTGTTCACGGTTCTGATTCTGACGAAAATGCTGCTATTGAAGCTGCTTTCCACTTTGCTGCGAAAGAAATTTTCTAATCGAATAAGATTACAAAACATTATACAAATCCTTCTGAAAATATTCGGAAGGATTTTTTTTGGCTCAAAATTTACTTACCTTTAAATCAAATTCTAAAAAATGAAAAAAATAATTTTAGCCACATTTACAATCGCAGCTTTTGTTGTGTCAAGTTGTAAAACTAAAGTAGAAAAAGTAAAAGACGAAGAAAATTCTAAAGAATATAAAGTTGAAATTGAAATCGGAAATGTTTCAGCAGAAAATTCTATTCAATTTGAAGGAACATACAAAGGAATTTTGCCTTGTTACGAGAAAGATTGCAAAGAGATTGAAATGGAAATAAAATTATTACCAAACAAAGGATATGTCTATTCTACAAAACGTTTGGGGTTAGATAAAATGGCTATTATGACAACTGGAACTTTTCAGTTTAAAGAAGATGGAAATACAATTGTTTTTCCTGAAATTGCCAATGTTCCGAATGCTTTTTTGGTTGAAGAGGGAAAAATTACTCAGTTAAATAAAAATCAGAAGAAAATAGAATCGGCCGATTCTGCTAAATTTGTTTTGACAAAAGAAAAATAGATAAAAAAAGGTTTCGATATGAAACCTTTTTTTATTGTAATAATTTTAGATTCTTTGATAAACTCAGAATAATTGTTTTCAAAACTCTGATAAAGTAAATGTCATTCCGACGAAAGGAGGAATCTGAGATTCTTCATTCCACTTACGTTGCATTCTGACTTATTATCCATAAGTCATGTTGAACTCATTTCTACATCGCATTATACAAAGTATTTTACCTCAACTCCAATCGACAAACGAAGTTTACTTTTTCTTGATTAACAACTTTAAACTGAATTAAATTCTTAGTTTCTAATTTCTGAATTTCTATTTTGTCATGTAAACTTAATTCTTTCAAGAAATTCATATCAATCGCTTTGATACGATGTTTGAATATTATTTCAGGATCAATAGTATTCAAACACCAATCCAAATATTTGGTATTATTTGCGTGTTTTACGATATCTAAATCAGAAAACTGAACTTTATATTGAATAACTTCTGTTGGTTCAAAATCGATGTTTAAAATCGAATTCTCGACTTCCGTTGGTTTCAGATCAGGAAAACGTTCAATGTGAGATGAATCAATTTGAAGAATATCAGGACGACGTTTTTCTGTATTGAAAACCGCCCACAAACTTGAAGCTCCAATTAATTTTTTTCCATTTTTCTCGATTGTAAAATCACGAATAGATTTTGCACCTTTCAATACTTCAATCCAAGTTTTTACATCAACAAAATCTGTCCAAGAAGGTAATTCATCAATCTCAATTCGAAGTCGATTCATTACCCAAGATTGATTAAATTCTTGTAAATCAAAGAAACCTAAACCTCCTTTTATCGCGTGTTCTGAAGCAGTTAATTGAAAAAGATTTGCCATTTCAGACAATTTCATCTTACCTGTCGGATCACATTGAGAAAAATAAATCTCCCAATTTTTCGTATAAATTGATTTAAAATCTTCTGCTATTGGCATCGATAAAGTTTTGAATCTATCATTCTAAAATTATTTACCTAATTTCTTTTTCATATCCGCCATCATAACCGCAGCTACACCAGCTTCAACTCCTTTATTTCCATGTTTTCCGCCAGAACGATCAATTGATTGCTGTTCATTTTCGTCTGTTAAAACACAAAAAATAATTGGCATATTGTGTTTGATATTCAAATCTTTGATTCCTTGTGTCACACCTTGACAAACATAATCAAAATGCGCTGTTGCTCCACGAATCACACATCCAACAACGATAATTCCGTCCAAATCTGGATGAACTTGCGCGACTTTATCAGCTCCATAAATCAACTCAAAACTACCAGGAACTTCATATAATGTAACATCATCAGGATTTGCGCCCAAATCAATCAATGTATCTTTTGCTCCATCTCGTAAATTAAATGTGATATGATTATTCCATTCAGATGTAATGATTGCAAACTTAGAGCCCGCTACATTTGGTAATTCTGCTTTATTATATTGAGATAAATTTTTATTTTCTGTTGCCATTTTGTTTAAAATTTGAATGGTAAAATTACAAAAATGATTTAGGATAAACTTTGATTTGAATCAATAAAAAAAGCCGAACAATTTGTTCGGCTTGTAATTATCTTTTGAAGTGAATTATTTCGCAGTTTCAGAAGCGTATTTTAAACGCTCAATAAACTTCGCAGTTTCACCATTATTTGCATTTGGATATTTATCCTCTAAAGCTTGAAAATATTTTAAAGCATCAGCATTTTTACCTAATTCCATCGCAATTTCACCCGCTTTTGTATAGTAAGTCGATTGTAATGTTTCAACTTCTGTCGCTTCAGCAGCTTTTACATAGTAAGGTAAACCTTCTTCTAATTTGTTAGAAGCAACTAAAGCATTTCCTAACATCCCGTATTTTTGAGCAAGCATTACCTTATCATCTGTATCAAAATCTTCTAATAATTTTACCGCAGATGCATAGTCCCCTAATTTATAGTATGAACTAGCCGCTTTGAAACGCGCTAAATTACCCGCATCAGTATTTCCATATTCATCTACAATTTGTTGTAAACCCTGAAAACTTCCTGCACTTCCATTAAGCGCTACATTGATAGAATCTTGATCGAAAAGACGTTCTGCTTGAACCATTTCTTTGAAAGCGTCTTCTGACTTAGGTTCAACGACTAATTTTAAGTAAGCAAAATAACCTAAAACAGCTACAATAATTACGCCTAAACCAATACCAATTGCTTTAGCATATTTTTCAACAAAATATTCGACGTTGAAAGCTGTTCTATCTAATTTTTCTACGAATTGCTCTGTAGCAAATTCTTCTTTTTTATTATTTTTTGCCATTTTAATAATTTACGAGGTTGCAAAAATACAATTTGGAACAAATATATCCAATAAATTTATTTACAAACAACCTTTTAGAATAAATATGCTACTGATAAGTTTAACATTTGCGGACGATTTTCTGTTTGAAATTGTCTGCCATCAGAGTTTACAATTTCAGAACCGATTTTTCCTAGACCAAATTCGTAACGTAAATCGAACAATAATTTAGAAACTTCTACACCTGCACCAATTTGCATTCCGACATTAAATTCGTCTTGTTTTGCAGTTGTAAAATCTTTTACAGATAATTTATCATCAAAATAGTAAGAGAAAACTGGACCAGCTTGAATATGTCCGATTCCTAAAAATCTTTTTCCAACATTTACAGGAATATCTAAACGTTTCTTTGTAATACCAATATCTTGAGGTTTATCATTTTTATCTAATACATTATATTCATTTTTGAATTGCGTATACAATAACTCTGGCTGAATATAAATTCCTGCTAAAGAGACACGCGCTAAAGCACCCGCTTGAAATCCAGCAGAAGCTTTTCCATCTCTCTTGAAAATATTTCCAGCATCTTGCCAAACTTTTCCTTTATCTGTATTGAAAACAGCTCCACCTTTGATACCAAAATCGATATTTTGTGCTGTTGCAAAATTTGCAGCTAAACCTACAATTGCAGTTAAAATTAACTTTTTCATAGAATTTTTATTTTTATTGATTTATTATTGTTCTTTTAATAAGGCTTCTCTTAGTTTCTTGAAAAGATTCGACGAATATACAAAATCAATTACATTTGGATTATCAGCCACCAAAATCTCCTCTTTTGTACCTTCCCATTCCAAGAAACCATTTTTTAGGAAAACAATATGATCTCCAATTTCCATTACCGAGTTCATATCGTGTGTATTTACAACGGTTGTTGTGTTGTATTCTTTTGTGATATCATAAATTAATTGGTCAATAACTAACGCCGTTTTCGGGTCAAGACCAGAGTTTGGTTCATCAGCAAATAAATATTTTGGATTATTTACAATCGCGCGCGCAATCGCCACACGTTTTTGCATTCCTCCAGATATTTCTGACGGATATTTTTTAAGCGCTGTACGAGCTATTTCTACACGATCTAACACTTCACGCGCACGTTTTTCGGCATCAGCATTTGACATATCCGAAAACATTTGCAATGGAAATTTTACATTTTCTACAATATTCATCGTATCATACAAAGCCGAACCTTGGAAAACTACTCCAATTTCTGAACGTAAACGTTGTTTTTCTTTGTAATCAAACTCGATCATATTATCTCCTTCGTACAAAATTTGACCTGAAGTTGGTGTTAATAATCCAATCAAATTTTTCAAAAAAACAGTTTTTCCAGAACCACTTTGACCAATAATCAAACTAACTTTTCCTTTCTCGAAAGTGACAGAAAAACCTTTCAGTACTTCTACTGCATCAAATGATTTTCTGATATCTTTTACCTCAATCATTAGCTCAAAATTGTTTGTGTTAATATTAAATTGATCACAATAATTGCTACTGATGTCCATACAACAGCTGTTGTTGCAGAACGACCAACTTCTAACGAACCTCCTTTTACTTTATAACCATAATATGCCGGAATTGTTGCGATAACAAACGCGAATACCATTGTTTTAAGGAATGTATAGACAAACAATTTTGTTGCCATATTCATTTGTAAACCTGTAATAAAATCGGCTGCAGACCATAGTTTTGTAAAAACACCAATGTAGTAACCTCCTAATAATCCAAATCCGATAGAAATCATAACCAATAAAGGATTGAAAAATACACAGGCGATAATTTTTGGTAAAATCAAGAAGTTTGCAGAATTGATCCCCATTACATCTAACGCGTCAATTTGTTCTGTAACACGCATAGTTCCGATACTCGATGCGATGTACGAACCTACTTTACCAACTAAAATTAGCGACATAATGGTTGGGGCAAACTCTAACACCAAAACCACTTTGGTCGCATAACCAATGTAAGCATCTGGAACAGGAATAGACGCTCCCTGAAAGTTTTTCGCCATTTGTATTGCTACAACTGCACCCATAAATGTTGAGATAAAGGTTACAATTCCCAAAGAGTTGACACCTAAATCATATATTTCTCTAACGGTCAATTTCCAGAAAACGCTCAATTTTTGAGGTTTGCTAAATACTTTACCCATAAGCATAAAGTATGACCCTAAATTTTCGATTAGTTTCATTACGACAAAATTAATATTTTTATTGGAAAGGCTTTTTATTTATCTTGCACAATGTGAATTTAGAACATTTAACTTCTTATCTCCCTCATAATGCAGACTTGTATGTAAAAAAGTGGTTAGAAAATCATTTTATAACGTTAAAAATTACAAGAAGACGTGAAACTAAGTTGGGAGATTATCGCAAATTGGTCGAAAATAATCGTCATCAAATTACAGTGAATGGCGACTTAAATCAGTATGCTTTCTTTTTTGTTTTTACACATGAAGTGGCGCATCTCAAAACTTTTGTTCAGTTTGATTCGCGTAAAATAAATCCGCATGGAAAAGAATGGAAAACCATTTTTGGGCATTTATTATTAGAATCTCTTCACATTTATCCCGAAGAATTGCAACCGTATATTCTTCATCATGCCAAACATCCGAAAGCGAGTTTAGGAGCAGATATTAATATCTCAAAATATATTATAGATGATAAAAATCCTGCTCAAATTTATCTTGAAGATTTGGAGGATGGTACAATATTTTCGATAGGAAAAAGAATCTTTAAAAAAGAATCTAAAAGAAAATTAAGGTATCTTTGTTTAGAGTTGAAAACCAAGAAAAAATATTTGATAAACGCAACTGCAACTGTAAATAAACTTTAAAAGACAATCATGAATAATAAAGATAACTACGCTGTTATCCTTGCCAGTGGTACAGGAGTGAGATTATGGCCTTTGAGTACAATTAAAAAACCAAAACAATTTCATGATTTATTAGGAATAGGAAAAACTTTTATTCAATTAACGTATAATCGCCTTAAAAAAGTCGTTCCGCAAGAAAATATTTTCATTGTAACTATTCAAGATTATAAAGAGATTGTAAAAGAACAATTACCAGATTTTGAGGATAAAAATTTTATCATCGAACCAAGAGTCATGAATACCGCAGCTTGTAATTTATTGGCCGCAATGACAATCCAACAATTTAATCCAAATGCAAAATTGATTATTTCTCCTTCAGATCATTTTATTTTTGATGAAGATGAATTTGTAGAAAAAGTAAATCTTGCTTTCGAGGATGCTGACAACGATCGATTGATTACTTTGGGAGTAGCTCCAACACGACCAGATATTAATTACAGTTATATTCAGTTCATCGAAAATACAACACCTATAAAAAAAGTAAAATCTTATATCGATAAACCTGATTTAGAATTTGCTGAATCTTTTATAACGAGCGGCGAATTTATTTGGAATACAGGAATCCTTATTTGGTCTGTAGATAGTATTGTAAAAGCTTTTCAACAACATTTACCTTCGATGAAAGAAACTTTGAAAAAGTATTTTGATCTTGATCGTTCTTTACAGAATACAGAAACTTTAAAACCTATTTACACAACGTTAGATGTAACTTCTATTAACAAAGGAATTTTAGAGCAAGCAGATAATGTTTATGTTATTCCGACAACTTTTGGCTGGAGTGATATTGGAACTTGGTCGGCAATCAACGAAAAGTATAAATATACAGGTGAAGATCAGGATGAAAATCACAATACGTTATTGTGTAAACATTTTTCTGGATACAACGCTAAAAACAATTTCATTTATTCTACACAAGATAAAGCTATTATTATTGATGGATTAGATAGTTATGTGGTTATTAATTCGGAGAAAGGATTACTCATTTGTCCTCGAAGCAATGTACAGTTTATAAAAACTTATGTGAGCGATTTGAAATTACAGAAAAACGGAGAAAAATATTGTTAATAAAGACACTATCCCACGAAGTG
>NZ_DICC01000065.1:0-21212 GCF_002415215.1 Empedobacter sp. UBA5036 | reverse complement strand
AACCACGTGAGTCACGCGCTTCGGAAAAGTTTTGCAGTTTATTGCCAGTTTTAAACAATATGAAAAAAACTTCCAGAAATAGGTCTTTTGTTTCCATGAATATGTAAAAATTAAATGTATAAAAAAAATTCTACTCGATTTTAACCCAAGCATAATTTTATACTTACACATTTTTTAGTACAGTGTCTTTAAAAGATAAAAAAAGGCTGCATTTGCAACCTTTTTTTATAACATTATAACGCCTTCTATCTTCGAAACTTCTTTGTAATAATTGATTACTGTATCCGCATCAATCACATAAAGTTTAATCGAAATAGATGTATATTTTCTATTTTTTGAAGCTTTGTAATCAAATTCAGCATTCGTTCCTGCAAAAATATCTTTTATTTTTTTCATCGTTTCTTCACTTGAAGGATAAATGAATTTGAACAAATAATCTGCTGGAAATTTTTGAACATCATCTAATCTTTCTTTGAATTTTGCATAAAAATCCTGCTCATTGTGAGAGTTATCTGGTATTTCTTCGAATGTATAATCTCTATTTGTGTCCATATCTATTATTTTGTAGTTGCAATGTCAAAAACAATACCACTTCACATTATTGATAAATCAACGAAAAATTAAGACATTTTGTCATATTTAAAACCTATAGTTTTAATCTCATCATATAATCGATTTGTTCATCATCTCCAAGTCTGAAAATATGTTGATCAAATTTTTCGAAACCATTCTTTAAATAGAAATTAATCGCAGAAATATTCTTTTCCCAAACTCCTAACCAAATTGTATGCAAGTTGAGGTTTTTAGTTATTTCTACAGCTTTATTAAAAAGAATTTGTCCAATTTTCTTTCCTTGAAACAATTCTAACACATAAATTCTTTCAATTTCCAAAGAATTCATATCATAAACTTCTGTTTGAGCATCACCAATATTTAATTTCAGATAACCGACAATTTTTTGGTTAATCATTGCAAAAAAGAACAACGAATTTTGATTCTTCAATTCTTTTAATAATTGATCTTCTGAAAAACTTTCGATCAAATATTTTTGCATATCCTCTTCTGTGTTAGAAGAAGAAAATGTATCTGCAAATGTCTTTTTAGAGATTTCTTGAAGTTCTGTAATGTGTTTTTTTTCAACTCTTTTTATTGTAATTTCTTCGTTCATTAATGCGAAACAAATTTTAATCCTACAATTGAACTAATTAATGTAAAAATAAAGAATATTCTCCAAAAATTAGCTGGTTCTTTGAATACAAAAATTCCGATTAAAACTGTTCCAACAGCGCCAATTCCAGTCCAAACAGCATAAGCAGTTCCCAAAGGTAAAGTTTGTGTTGCTTTGATTAATAACGTCATACTTGCAACCAAACATATTGCAAAAGCGCCATACCACATGTACATTTCTGAGCCTGTTGTTTCTTTGGCTTTCCCTATAGATGATGTAAATCCAATCTCGAATAATCCTCCTAAAATCAATAAAATCCAATTCATTTTGTTAATATTTTGATGCAAAGATGAATTAGAAAAAAATAGATTTTTTTTACATTTGTAAAAAAATTATTCGCTTAAATTTCTGTGCGAATCCTACTTAATGTCACTTGAGAAATTCCTAAATAAGACGCGATATAACCTAATTGCACACGATTAATCAAACTTGGATTTTCTTCTAACAATTTTTTATAACGATCAATCGCCGTTCCTAGTTGCCTAGAAATAAAACGCTCTTCAGTTTTTATCAATTCAATTTCAGCAAGTTTTCTTCCCCAATTTGCAATTTCTAAATTTGTCGCATAAAACAATTGTATGTCTGAAGATTTAATTTCATATAACTCACAATCTTCCATTAATTCGATTGTTTCGTAACTAATTTTATTTTCGACATAACTTCGCATCGATAAAATCAAATCGCCTTCTTTCCCAAACCAAAACGTAATTTCTTTTCCATCGTCTATCGTATACGCGCGAACAATTCCTTTTTTGATGAAATATAACTTTTTCTCAACTTTATCAGCATCAATAAGCGTGGTGTTTTTTGGTAATCGAATCAATTGAATTTTATCTGCTATCAATTGAATAGACTGTGATGAAAGTGGCGAAATTTGATTTAAGATTTGTTCTATTTCCATTATTGAAACTTATCTAGTAAAAGTAAACAAAAAACTCAACCTAAAATAGGCTGAGTCATTCAAATTAAATTAACACCTGAAGTCTACTTTGCATGTAGACCGCATTCTTTTTTACTATTGTCTTCCCACCACCATCTTCCGGCACGAAAATCTTCACCTTCGTTTATAGCACGTGTGCAAGGAGCACAACCAATACTTATAAAACCCTTGTCGTGTAACGGGTTGTAAGGAACTCTATTTTCTTTCAAATATTCGAAACAATCCCCTGTTGTAAAATCAATCAATGGATTGAATTTGAATAATTGTTTTTCTTCGTCAAACTCTATTTCGTGCATATCATGTCGATTATTCGATTGCTCCGCACGCAAACCTGTAATCCAAACTGATGCTTCTTTTAATGCACGATTCAAAGGAATTACTTTTCTGATATAGCAACATTGTTTTCTTAAATCAACCGAATCGTAAAAAGGATTAATTCCATTTTCTTCAACAAAATTTTCTAACTCCTCTGTTGGTGGATAAAATGGTTTAATCTTCGCTTGATATTTAAATTCTGTTTTGTTCCACGTATTGTACGTTTCCTGAAAAACACGACCTGTATCTAAAGTAAAAATCTCAATATTGTCTAATTTTTGACTTAAAATAGCATGAGAAATAACTTGATCTTCGAAACCAAAACTTGTCGAAAAAACTATTTTTTCTTTAACGTTGTTATTCAAAAACAATAATTTTTCTTCTAAACTTACTTGTCCTGTAACTTTTTCTAATATCTCTTTTAGTTGATTCATTTTCTTATATAATATCTATAGTTTTTATAGAGTATTTATTTTTAACAAATGTATTAATTCCAATTTTCTAAAACAACACTAATCTCGATTAATTTTATAGATTTTATGCAATATAGAATCAATAAATTATATAAGCAAATTTTATTTATACTTAAATCATCTACCAGAATAAATTGTCACATTCGTAAAAAAGAAGAAAATCAGTCCAAATTGGCATTATACAGAGGCTTTTGAAGAGTTTAAATTATTAATTAACTCAAAAAACAATATCATTATTAGGATAAAAATATTTTAAACACTCTAAAAATAAATTCTATCTAATCATCTTCGAGAACAAATTATGAATATCATAAAACAAAAAAAGTCAAACTTTACAAAGTTTGACTTTTTAATTTATATTTTTTATAATGATGAATTAACACAAAAGTGGATGAAAATAACCAAATCCAATAACCAAAAAGTGGTAAATCATATTCATGTATTTGTAAAATATCTAATCTTGTCAAATGATTAATTCCGTATAATGACATTTGAATAACAGCGATAATACCTAATATTAATCCTATTTTTTTCTTATAAAAAATCCAAGATAATAATAATGTAAAGTTCCCTAACCAACAAAAAAAGTCCAAATAGGGAAAAGTCATCCAACCAAGATATGCATAAACATAACCAAAATATCCTTCTGGATCATCAAAAATGAAATGCACAGGCAAAATTAAACTCACCAAATAGGTTAAAATACTTACATATAAAAACAGATTATTTTTCCAATTTAGCTTCAAACTCTTCTATTTGCTTTTCTAATTTTTTATTCTCTTTTTTCAATTTGTTTTGAGGACTAAACATTGCATAAACCAGCAAGCCTACTCCTACTCCAACAACAGCTCCAATTTTTTCGTTCTTATTAATCGCTTTCGAAATTGCAATTCCTGCTGCTGCTCCAGTTGTTACGATAGAAACTGTATTTTCAAAACCTTTTGATTTTGTGTCCAAAACTTCTAATAAATTATTCATAGTTGATTATTTTTTATAATTGTTGCAATAAATATTCCTAAATATAAATCATTCCAAATTATTTTAAAAATTGTTCGTATTAATTCAAGTGTTTATCTTTGTTCAGTAACATTTTTAAAATGGAAATACAAGACAAAATTTTAGCGCTTCGAGAAGAGCTTACTCAGCATAATTACAATTATTACGTTTTAGATAATCCGACAATTTCTGATTTCGAATTTGATTTGAAATTGAAAGAATTGAAACGATTAGAAGACGAAAATCCTATCTTTTTTGATGTCAATTCCCCTACACAACGCGTTGGTGGAATGGTTACAAAAAATTTTCCGACGATTACGCACGAATTTAGAATGTATTCGTTAGACAATTCATATTCAGTTGAAGATTTGCAAGATTGGGAAAAACGAATTGAGAAAACGTTAGGTGAAAAAGTAGAATTTGTTTGTGAATTGAAATACGACGGCGCTTCGATTTCTATTTTGTACGAAAACGGTGAATTGACGCAGGCTGTAACGCGTGGAGATGGAACACAAGGTGATGAAATCACGAATAATATTCGTACAATACAGTCTGTTCCATTAAAATTAAAAGGAAATTATCCTGAACGTTTTTATATGCGTGGCGAAATTACAATTCCGCTCAATAAATTTGCTTCAATAAATGAAGAACGCGCTAATAATGGTTTAGAATTGTATGCAAATCCTCGAAATACCGCTTCTGGATCGTTGAAATTACAAGATAATACCGAAGTTGCGAAACGTGGTTTACAATGTTTTCCGTATTATTTTATTGGAAATAATTTACCTTATACTACACAATGGGAAATGCTACAAGCCGCTGATGAATTAGGTTTTAAGATTCCGCATACATCAAAATTATGTACTTCTTTGGAAGAAGTTTTGACTTTTGTTGATCATTGGGATATCGAACGCAAAAATTTACCTTACGAAACGGACGGAATTGTGATCAAAGTGAATTCTTTTTCGCAACAAGATGAATTAGGTTATACTGCAAAATCTCCACGTTGGGCAATGGCATATAAATTCAAAGCTGAAGCTGCCGAAACCGAATTATTGAGCATCGATTATCAAGTTGGTCGTACTGGAGCGATTACGCCTGTTGCGAATCTTTCGCCTGTTTCTTTGGCTGGAACAATTGTAAAACGTGCTTCTGTCCACAACGAAGATATTATCAAAAAGTTGGATATCCGCATTGGTGATATGGTTTATGTGGAAAAAGGCGGCGAAATTATTCCGAAAATTGTCGGTGTTAATACTGATGTTCGCCAACCTGGAACCGAAGAAATCGAATTCATTAAAAATTGTCCTTCTTGCGGAACAGAATTAATTCGTAACGAAGGCGAAGCACAGCATTATTGTCCAAATGAAAATGGTTGCGAACCGCAAATTATTGGAAAATTAGAGCATTTTGTTTCTCGAAAAGCAATGGATATTGAGAGTATTGGTGGTGAAACAGCGGTTTTGTTACACAAAGCAAATTTGCTAAATAACATTGCTGATTTTTATACGTTACAAAAAGAAGATATTTTGCCTTTGGAAAGAATGGCTGAAAAATCTGCTCAAAATATTATTAATTCTGTCGAAAAATCTAAAGAGCAACCTTTCGAAAAGGTGTTGTATGCAATTGGAATTCGTCATGTTGGTGAAACGGTTGCAAAAAAATTGGTTAAACATTTTCAAACTATTGATCGTTTGATGAATGCAACAATGGAAGAATTAGTTTCTGTGACGGATGTTGGAGAAAAAATTGCAATTTCGATTAAGGAATATTTTAAAGAAGAACAGCATCAAATTTTGATTCAACGTTTACGTGATTATGGATTGAATTTCGAGATTGGTGAAGAAGCAAAACCTTTGTCAGATTCTTTGGAAGGCAAAACGTTTTTGTTTACAGGAACTTTGACTAAATTCAATCGAACTGATGCACAAAAAATGGTGGAAGATCATGGCGGGAAAAATATTTCTGCGGTTTCTAAAAACTTAAATTTCTTGGTTGCTGGCGATAAAGCTGGAAGTAAATTGAAAAAAGCAGAAGAAATAGGAACAGTTGTCGTGTTGACGGAAGACGAATTTTTAAATATGATTAACGGCTAATGGAATCAGGATTAATTGCTGTCATTATATTCGGAATTGTATTATTGATTTTGATTCCATTTATCTATTATGGATTGCGAATGGCTGGCTACAACAAAGCTGCAATGATTGTATCACTTACGATATTTTTTATTGTGATGATTCCGATGATGAAATATGGTTACAGAAGTCAAATGTATTCCAACGATGATTTGAAAACCGATTTACATCAAGCTGGAATTGGTTTTAAAGGAAATTTAAAGATTGTATCGACAGATATTTCTGGAATTAAAAACATGAAACTAGAAACAGTTTTGATTATGGATTCTGCCGATGTCAATACAATTATTAATCGAATAGAAACTGATTCTCGCTTCAAAATTTCTCCAGAAACACTGAGTTTGAAAGAAGAGTTAGGTTCGAATGCAAAACATAAAACCAATAGAAATTATCGTTTTAAGGATAATTTTATTTTAGAAACTTACGGAATGTCTGATGATTACACGATTCGATATTCAGAACTGAAATTTAGAAAAGGAAACGACACGGTTTTCTTCAAAAAAGAAGAAGTGTATTAAAAAAATCCGTCAATTGACGGATTTTTTATTAATCTAAAACTTCAAGATTTGCAATATTGATTGGATTTCCTTCAATATAATTCACAACATTTTCAAAAGCTTTTGAGAAATATAATTCGTAACTATTTTCTTCAACGTAACCCAAATGCGGCGTACAAATTACATTCGGATTCGTTAGAAATTCATTATTTTTATCATAAATTGGTTCAGAGTTATATACATCTAAAGCAGCATAAGTTGGTGTATTTTGACTTAAAGCTTTACTTAAATCATTTTTCTTAATTAGTTCAGCTCTAGAAGTATTTACAATAATTGCATCATGTTTCATTAATTTCAAATCTTCAAATTTCACAATACCTTTTGTTTGCTCATTTAATCGAATATGAAGTGTAACAACATCGCTTGTAGAGAAAAAATCTTCTTTAGAATTACTTGCTTGAAAACCATCCTCCAATGCTTTTTGACGAGAATTTTCACTTCCCCAAACTTGCACTTTCGTTCCAAAAGCTTTTGCATATTGTGCAATCATCTGTCCTATTTTTCCATATCCCCAAATTCCAATTGTTTTACCATTTATTGTAGAACCAATATTAGTCTGCCACTCGCCTTTTTTCATCGCTTCGATAGCTTGAGGTATTTTTCGAGTTGCATTCATTATCAACATCCAAGTTAATTCGGCTGGAGCAATAGGAGAACCAATTCCTTCTGACACAGCAACTCCACTACTCGTACAAGCGGCTAAATCTAAATGATTTGAAATTTTGCCTGTTTGACTAATTAATTTCAAATTTGGTAAAAGGGATAATAATTCTTCATTTATTTTCGTACGTTCTCTTATCAAAACTAAAATTTGAACATCCTCAATTTCTTTTGCTAAATCCTTTGTATTTGTATATTAACGATTTAAAACCTTAACATCATAATCTTTTATTAAATCAAAACATTTCAAATACGGTACAGCATTTTGATAATCATCTAATATGGCAATTTTCATTGTTTAATTTTTAATAAATGTAGTTATTTTGATTTATCTAATTACTTTTCTCTTTCTTAATTATCTCATCAAATTCGTCCAAAGTATCTTTACTTTCAGTTTTATAATTTTTTGATTTTCCTATAAAATGAATCAATTTTCTATCTTCAAAATAATAACGAGATTCTTCAATTTTCGATTTTTTATCATCAAATTCTTTCCAATACAAAGGGAAATTATAAGTTGTATCTTGTTCAAAAACGAAAGACAATTTATCATTTAACAAATAATATTCAGCCAAATATTGACCTGATTCTCCAAATTTTCGTACCACAATTTTTTCTAATTTATTGTTCAAAAAATAATAATTTAGAAAACCACCTTCGGTAGAATCATCAGTTTCAACTTCTTTTATTTTTGTCCAATTTTTAATTGAATTAATTCGACTAAAATTTGCTTTGATCGTTTTAATTTCTTCACTTTTAACTTTGTCATTTTTCTGAGCAAAAGAAATCATCACAGAGAATGTTACAAGAACAAAAAAGAATACTATTTTTTTCATCTAAATCAATATATTATATAAACTATATGAGTAAAATTGGATTGTTTATTTTCGATATATCTTTACAAATCCTTTTATTAAGCTAAATATACCGATTATAAACCCTATGATGATAAAAAGAAATCCTACAAGTAAAAAATATACACCATAATCCTTTTTGTTATAATCCAAATTATAGCCATATCCAGTCGAGAATATTCCTATTATAAAGACACAGAGCGAACAGATAAAAAGTTTTGTATATCGATTTTGTTTAAACATGATTAAATATTTCATTAAAATTCAATAAAATATACTAATTTTCAATCAATAATAATAGTGAATTTTATGCAATTTAGAGTCGCTCGTCATACCAATCAAATCAACGAAATAAAAAAATTCTATACTAAAGTTTTAAATTTTGAAATCCTTGGAGAGTTTCAAAATCATAATGGATATGATGGTATTTTTATTGGAAAACCAGATTTAGACTGGCATCTAGAATTTACAACAACTCACGAAAATATCAATCATCACTTTGATGAAGACGATTGTTTGGTATTTTATCCAACAACGCAACAAAAATATAACAAACTCATTGAGCGTTTAGAAATTCATCATATCAAACCAATAAAATCGAAAAATCCGTATTGGAATGAAAATGGAATTTCTTTCTTAGATCCTGATGGATTTGTTATCATTGTTTCACCTTTGAGAATTAAATAATTTGAAAAAATACATCTGCTTCATATTGCCATTTTTCATCTTTAGTTGCAAAAATGAAAATTCTACGAATTCTAAAACTCATAATGATTCAAATCCAAAAATTATTGAGAAAGAAAGCTTTATAAACGAAAAAGAAGATAAAATAATTCATCGATATTCAGTACCAAAAGGTTTTCAAAGAGAAAATTATAATCAAAATGAATTCGGATATTTTCTACAACATTTGCAATTGAAAGACTTTGGAACACTTGTAAAATTCTATAATGGAAACGAAAAACCTGTAAATAATGTGTACAATGCGGTGATTGATTTACCGATTGGAAACAAAGATTTACATCAATGTGCAGATGCAACAATGCGTTTGAGAGCTGATTTTCTCTACCAACAAAAGCGTTATGATGAAATCTCTTTCAACTTTTTATCGGACGGAAAACCACGCAAGTTTACTGATTTTGCAAATGGAGATTATTCACCAGAAAATTATTGGAAGTATTTGGAATATGTTTTCAGTTACGCAAATACAGCTTCTTTGAAAAATCAATTGAATGTTTACAAGTGATGATTGGAAAACGTGGGATTAAATGTCTTTTTAATACAATATTTAGTCTTAATTTTACACCAAATTAATCGCCGTGAATCGAGAAGAAATAGGAAATCAACTGCTAAATGAAATTTTAAACATTCAACTTGCCAATAAACCAATCAATTCTAAATATTTAGATTTAAAACGTTTGGTTGAAAATATTGCATTTGAGTTAACAAAAAACGAAGCTTTACAGTTTTCTAACTTTTTCTCGAAGCTATCTTTTATTTGTAATCAATACCAAGTTTCTACTAAAATTCATTCGTTTCGTAAAACTGCTCAACGAATTCTGAGCGAGAAATACGAACCGACAGAACACGAATATTTTACACATTATAAATATATTGCAGATTTTATTTCTTCGATTTATGAAGTAATGATTCCAGCAGAAATTATCTACTATTTTCCTGAAAAAGAATTTTATACAAACAAAATTCTTACTCGAAATCGGGTTAAAAAATTGCGTGTTCAAGTGATTGAAATCAAACGAGATTGTTTGATTTGCGATCATGAAGATAATGAAACAGAAGAAAATATTACAGTTCAAATTGATGAGGATGGCGTAAATGAAAACTTTACTTCTATTGAGGATTTTTGGGTTGGTGCACAATTAAATTTAGTCAATTCGACGATTGATGAAGAAGGAATTTATCATCCACGTTTTATCATTCTCGAACCAGATTATTTGGTTGATATTTCGGCAATTGCTGAATGTTTTCAGGATTATGGAACTTCTGAATTGCATTATATTCAGAAAAAATTTGAAGAAGCGCCAAATAGTAAACACATTCGTTTAGGGAATTTTGCCAATTCAGTAGTCGATCATTTTTCAACGGAAAACATTGAAAACACAGATTTTAATGATATTTTCAAGAATGATTTCAAAAATTATCCATTAGAATATACGGCTTGCAACGATCTAGCGAATCCACAAGACTTGAAAGATTATTATCTGGAAGCTAAAGGTCATTTTGACCGTATTCAAAAAGTGTTGACGGAGGATTTTCCTCAATATGATATTTCGTTGGATCGTGCATTAATAGAGCCTTCATTTTTGTGCGAACAATATGGTATTCAGGGTCGTTTGGATTTATTAGACATTAATCCCGAAGGAAAAAATAAAATTATCGAGTTGAAATCTGGTGGTGCACCTTTTCCTGATGACGGAAAAAGTGTCAAGCCAAATCATGCGACGCAACTCTTTTTATATTACCAAATTATTGGTGTTTTGTATGATTTAGAGTTTAAAGATGTCACAAAAAACACCGAAGGTTATATCTTCTATTCGAAAGTATATCAAGGAAATTTACGTTTTGATGTGCCAACTTTAGCGCGAGTTCAACGTATTTTTGATTTACGAAATCGAATAATTATCAATGAAAATCGTTTAGCAAATCACACATTAACCGATATTGAATCAACTATTTATTCGATTAAACCTGCGAATTTTATTAAACGAAAAATTAATCCTCGTTTCAAAGAAATTCTAGAAGAACAATTGGATAAATTTATATATCCAATCAAAAATAGTTCTCCATTAGAAAAAGCCTATTTTTATTCGTTTACCAATTTCATTGCGAAAGAGCAATATATGGCAAAACTTGGTTTGGGACAATCGACTTCCAACAATGGTTTGGCGAGTTTGTGGCTGAATACTTTCGAAGAAAAAAACAATAATTTCGAGATTATTTATGATTTAGAAATTGTAGAAAATTATATTTCTGACCCAAAACGTGAAATCAAGCTAAAAAGAACCAATCCTGCGAATGATTTTATTTCGATTCGCGAAGGTGATATTTGCATTCTTTATCCACGAAATAATTTCAAAGATTCTGTTTTAACGAATCAGGTTTTTAAATGTACAATCAAAAGTATTTCGAGAGAATTTATTGTATTGCGTTTTCGTTATCAACAACCTAATACACGCTTTTTTGATTCGTTTGATTCGTCAGGAAAATGGGCTTTAGAACGAGATTTTATGGATTCTTCTTTCGTTTCGATGTATCGAAATTTATATGGATTAATTCATTCTTCTAAAGCAAAAAAAGATTTGATTTTAACGCAATCTGTTCCAAAAAGTGAAATGGATTATGCTTATTTTAATTCAAATCTTTCGGATGAACAAAATCGAATTCTGAAAAAAGCTTTATCTGCTAAAGATTACTTTTTGTTGAATGGACCTCCGGGAACAGGAAAAACATCGATTATCATTAAAGAATTAGTGAAAGAAATCTATGAAAAACAGGATTGTAATATTTTGCTTTTGGCGTATACCAATCGTGCAGTTGATGAATTATGTGAATCGATAAATTCGGCTATTTCTGATCAAATTGAACAAAAATTCATCAGAATTGGGAATGAATTATCTACTTCTCCTGAATTCCATCCAAACTTATTAAATAAAATTATCGAGCAAAAAGATGCTGATTTAGAACAAAAAGGAGAAAAAATTTCGAGAAAAACAATTCAAGATATTATTCGTAAACAACGCATTTTTGTTTCGACGGTTGCTTCAATTTCGAGTAAAAATGATATTCTGAAATTAAAGAAATTTGATACAATTATTATTGATGAAGCTTCACAAATTTTAGAACCACAAATTGTTGGAATTCTACCAAAAGCAGAACGTTTTATCATGATTGGTGATCACAAACAGTTGCCTGCAATTGTTTTGCAAAATCCTGAATTAGCAAAAACGAATAACGAATTGTTAGAAAATATTGGTTTAATCAATCGTAAAAACTCAATTTTCGAACGTTTGTATGAATTTTGTGAGCGTAATAATAACGAAAATTCATTTGACCAATTGACTTATCAAGGAAGAATGCATGCTGAAATTGCAGATTTTCCGAACAATTATTTTTATGATGGAAAATTAAATGTTGCCTATGATATTCCAAATTTGAATGAAGAGATTAAGCAAAGTTTACATCGCCAACGTGCAGATTTACATTTTGAAAATCATAATCAATCAAATGATTTACAAAACTTTATTACGAATCATCGTTTTGCGTTTATCAATGTGGACGAAAATCCTTATTTGCCTTCAACGAATGAGCAAGAAGCCGATTTGATTGTGAAATTTGTACAAGAAATTATTCATTTATACGAAATCAATAAAAAAGAATTTGATGCAAAGAAAACAATTGGAATTATTGCGCCTTTCCGTAATCAAATTGCCTTGATTAAACAAAAATTAGAATTAGCAAATATTCCTAATTACGAGCAAATAACGGTTGATACAGTTGAGCGTTATCAAGGAAGTCAGCGCGATATTATTTTGTATAGTTTTGCGGTAACATATTATTCACAATTGAATGCGTTGGTGAATATGAATGACCAAGGAAATGTTGACCGAAAACTAAATGTGGCGTTAACACGTGCAAAAGAGCAATTATTTTTGATTGGAAATCAAACGATTTTGAAAGAAAATCAATTGATTAAAACATTAATTGAGTATTTAGAAAATAAATCTTCACATAAACTTATAATCTAATCAAAATCACTTCATAATTCATTTAAGATTCAGTAAATTTGTGCAACTATTTTTGTAAAATTATGTTGTATCAAAGAAGTAGCGCATTATTCAAAGACGCGCAAGAATATATTCCAGGAGGTGTAAATTCTCCTGTTCGTGCATTTAAATCTGTTGGAGGAACGCCAATTTTTATAAAAAAAGCCGAAGGTGCTTATATTTATGATGAAGATGGACGTGCTTACGTAGATTACATCAATTCTTGGGGACCAATGATTATTGGACACACAGATCCGCGTGTTTTGAATGCGACTGTTGAGCAGATGAAAAATGGTTTTTCTTTTGGTACACCAACCGAATTGGAAACTGAAATTGCAAAATTAATTACTTCTGTTGTTCCAAATATTGACATGGTTCGTATGGTGAACTCTGGTACAGAAGCGTGTATGTCTGCAATTCGTTTGGCAAGAGGTTATACAAATCGTGATAAAATTGTAAAATTTGAAGGTTGTTACCACGGACATTCAGATTCATTTTTGATAAAAGCTGGTTCTGGTGCTGCAACTTTTGGAAATCCAAATTCTCCAGGTGTAACGCAAGGAACAGCGAAAGATACGTTGTTGGCAGAATACAATAATTTGGAAGATGTAAAAGCTTTATTCGAACAAAATAAAGATGAAATTGCAGCAATTATTGTTGAGCCAATCGCAGGAAACATGGGATGTATTGTTCCAGAAAAAGGTTTCTTAGAAGGTTTGAGACAAATTTGTGATGCGAACGGTGCTTTGTTAATTTTTGATGAAGTAATGACTGGTTTCCGTCAAGCGATGGGTGGTTCACAAGAGCGTTTGAACATCAATGCGGATATTGTAACATTTGGTAAAGTAATTGGTGGTGGTTTCCCTGTTGGAGCTTTTGCTGCTCGTCGCGAAATTATGAATCACCTTGCTCCTCTTGGTCCTGTTTATCAAGCTGGAACTTTATCAGGGAATCCAATTGCGATGCGTGCGGGTATCACAACTTTGAATATTATTAATAATGATAGAGAATTATTTACTCGTATTGATAATGCAACAGAAACTTTAGATAACGAGATTTATAAGATATTTGCTGAGAAAGGAATTCCAGTGCATATTAATCGTTTAGGATCAATGATGTCTGTGTTCTTTACGGAACAAACAGAAATCAAAAACTTTACAGATGTAACGAAATGTAACCATGAAATATTCAATAAATTTTTCCATCATTTGTTGACAAACGAAGTTTACATCGCTCCTTCTGGATACGAAACTTGGTTTATTTCTGATGCAATCAAAGATGCAGAAATCAATAAAACATTAGATGCTGTGAGAAGCTTCGAAGGTTAATAATAAACAAAAAATGCAGTAGAAAAACTACTGCATTTTTTTATTCTATTATGTAACTACATTTTTGCATCCATCAATTTTTCTGTTTTATCAGGTGATTTGCCCATTTTCATTTTAATAACAAACGCTTTGTTTGAATTATAATTTTTCGGAAGTAAAATATCGTAATAGGCATTTTTATCTAAATCGAAACCAATTTCAGAATGTTTCACTTCTAATACTTTTTGATTTCTTAGAATAAAAGCCAAAACTGGAATTTCAGTCTAATTTATGGGAATTTAATATTGTGGAAAGTAAGATTTTATTCAGCATATTTTTCTAAGAATTAACTATAAACTTAAAAATTATTTCTGAAATAATTCAACTGAACTCAAAAAACCATAAATCAATAATCTATAACTATACAAATCAATGAAATTATTTTTTACAAAAATTCATAATGATATGATTACAAATTACTTTAAACTACTACTTGCATCTAGTATAATTCTTATTAATTTTGGATGTAAAGATGATGATGGTTTTTCGGAAGAAGATGTAGTTGAGACTTATAATATTGTGTCCTATAAAGCTAATATCCCAGTTGATTTAAACAATGATAAAAAAACATCAACTAATTTGTTGGATGAAATTGAAATTCTTAATAAACAAGAGAACTTTTTAGAAGTTAGACCTAAAGTAAAATTAATCTCCTTTAATTTTCCTCTAACATTAATAAATTATGATTATCCAAGTATACCAAGCGGTTATGCAGATTTTGTAAAATATGGATTTGTAACATCTACAACATTATCGGATAAAGTAATGGTTATAAAAGATAGTAGTTATACAGAAAGCAACTATACTGGTAACAAGGAAAATAAAAAAAATGTTTCTATTGAAAATTTAAAAATTATAGACTACAATCGTCTATCTACTACTATTACAAAGTCTTTTTATGATTTTAACACCAAACAATGGATTGAATTGAATATTGAAGTTATTTTCAAAAAAAATAATTAAACAAAAGCTCGAGAAAATTCTCGAGCTTTTGTTTAATTATAATCCCCTATATGTTCCATTTCACTTTCGAAACTTAGTACTTTAGTCGCGTATTTTTGCAAACTTTTTTGTTTAATTTCTGATAAAAAATTATTCTTGAATTTATCTAAAGTCAATTCATCATTTACAAATAATTGCAAAGAATAAGAAACCGCCCCAGGTTCTGTATGAGAAGTTATTTTTCCTAAACGAGCACCGATAAAACAATTTGATTTCAAATAATCATTAATATGCTCTTTCTGAATCCACGCAAACCAATCATCATGCACTTCTTGTTCAACAATAAAAGTTGTATTATATAATATCATTCTCTAATTTTTTGCAAAGATACAAAGGTTTTCGCATTATATTTTTCTTGAAAAAGAAAGTCTAATCAAGATTTTATTTTTAAATTTACCTATTATTCATAACAAACAAAAATGAACAATACGCAACAATTTATACAAGAGAATAAACAACGTTTTCTTGATGAATTAATCGAATTACTTAAAATTCCTTCAGTTAGTGCTGATCCAGCCTACACACAAGACGTAAATGATGCTGCCGAAATGGTGGCAAAATATTTAAAAGAAGCAGGTGCTGATAATGTTGAAGTATGCGAAACAGAAGGTTTTCCTGTTGTTTACGGAGAAAAAATAGTTGACGCTTCAAAACCTACTGTTTTAGTTTACGGACATTACGATGTACAACCAGCTGATCCTTTAGAATTATGGGAATCTGGACCATACGAGCCAGTAATCAAAAAAACAGAAATTCATCCTGATGGAGCAATTTTCGCTCGTGGTTCTGCTGATGATAAAGGTCAAATGTTTATGCACGTTAAAGCTTTTGAGGCTTTAAACAAATCAAACGAATTACCTTGTAACGTTAAATTTATGATCGAAGGTGAAGAAGAAGTTGGTTCTCCTTCATTAGTAAATTTCGTTAAAAACAATAAAGATAAATTAAAAAATGATGTGATTTTGATTTCTGATACTTCTATGATTTCAAACGAACAACCTTCTATTTCTGTTGGTTTACGTGGTTTATCTTATGTAGAAGTTGAGGTAAAAGGAGCTAATCGCGATATGCACTCAGGTGTTTATGGTGGGGCTGTTCCTAATCCGATTAATGTTTTAGCAACAATGATTGGAAAATTAATCAATGAAAAAGGTCACATTACAATTCCAGGTTTTTACGAGCCAATTCTTGAATTAACTGAAGATGAAAGAGCTGATTTAGCAAAAATTCCATTTGATGTTGAAGAATACAAAAAATCTATCGGTATAGCTGATATTCAAGGAGAAGAAGGTTTTTCTACAATCGAGAGAGCGTCTATTCGTCCTACGTTAGATGTAAACGGAATTTGGGGAGGCTACATTGGCGAAGGTGCTAAAACAGTTATTCCTTCTCATGCGTATGCTAAAATTTCAATGCGTTTGGTTCCTGGACAAGATCCAGAAGTTGTAACAAAACAATTTGCAGATTATTTCCCAACTTTAGCGCCTTCTTCTGTAGAAGTTAAAGTAAAACCACATCATGGAGGTAAACCTTATATTTTACCAACAAATCATCCTGGTTTTATCGCTGCTAAAAAAGCGTTAGCTGAAACTTTTGAGAAAGAAGCGTTAGCCGAAAGAGCTGGTGGATCTATTCCAATTGTTGCTTTATTCGAAGAAGAATTAGGAACAAAATCTGTTTTAATGGGATTCGGATTAAACTCTGACGTTATCCACTCTCCAAACGAACATTATGGTTTATTCAATTTCTACAAAGGAATCGAAACTATTCCATATTTCTACAAATATTTTAACGAACAATAATTTCCGACAAAATAACTTCTGAAAAGCGAATCAAATTGATTCGCTTTTCTTTTTGGTTTATAGTAGAATGATTAATTTTGAATTTTATTTTTATCAATGAGTAAAAAATTCTTAATTGCGGGTGCAGGAATTGCGGGTTTAACTTTAGCAAAAGCTTTGCAAGATTTAAATTATAACTACGAAATTTTCGAGGCTTCTCCAGAAGTTCGAGGAATTGGGGCTGGTTTTGGTTTGGCTTCTAATGCAATGAAAGCATTTGAAATTCTAGGTTTAGCAGAAGAGGTTGCGCCTTTGGGGCATATGTTAGAAGATTTTGAAATTCAAGATTGGAAAGAAAAAACAATTCTGAAAGCGGACACAGAACGATTAAGAAAAAATTACAACAACGAAAATTTTGCCATTCATCGTGCAGATTTACATCATTATTTAGTCTCGAAAATTGATTCGAATAAAATTAAAACGTCAAAAAAAATAAAATTCTTTGAACAAAGTTTTGAGAAAGTTGTCCTTCATTTTGAAGATGGAACTTCTACAGAAGGCTATTATTTAATTGGTGCTGATGGGATAAATTCTACAATTCGTCAACAATTGTTAAAACATTCAACACCTCGTTATGCGGGCTATATTTGTTGGCGTGCTATTGTAGAGGATAAATCTTACAATTCAAAAAAGAGCATCGAAACATGGGGACCAAATGGTCGATTTGGTTTGACGCCATTAATTAATCATCAAATTTATTGGTACGCTTGTGTCAATACAAAACTAAATTCTAAAATCTACAACTATACGTTGAGTGATATTAAAAATCAGTTCAAAGATTATTCGGGACAAATCAGAAATACATTACAAAAAACGAATCCAGAAAGCATCATAGCAACACCAATTATGGATATTAAACCGATTAATAATTATGCATTTAATCGTGTATTGTTAATTGGAGATGCAGCACATGCAACCACACCAAACATGGGACAAGGCGCATGCATGGCGGTGGAAGATGTTTGTGTTTTGTATGATGAATTAATCAAAAAAGATACTGATGTTTTGTTAGCTTTTGAGCATTACAATTTACGCCGTTTGAAACGTACACATTATATTATTGACACTTCTCGTTTGGCTGGGAAAGTTGCTCAAATTGACAATAAATTTTTAATGAATATACGAAATTTTGCTTTCCGAAATTTACCACAATCTTTGATGCAAAGTCCATTAGAAGACTTGTTGGAAGAAGATTTTATGAGGGTTTAGGGTTATTTTATTATAATAATTTCCATCTCATTTTCAAAAAATATCATGTACAATTCTATGTTTATATAATTAATACAACTATATTTAATCGTTAATAATTTTATTAATAAATTTCTAAAAAATAATAAACCATGAATGAAGAAGCTAGTAAAATATTCTATTTATTAGATGAATTTAACGAATATTTAAATCCAATTAAAAGTAAAAATTCAGATTATACCAATTATGTGAAAAATGCTAATGAGATACTTAATAATAAATTATTTTCAAAAGCTAAAATTATAATTGAAAATCAAGATTATGAATTATTAGATGAATTATCATTAAACGGATATATTGAAATTAAAAATTCTCAAGTAAAGTCAAAAGATAAATATGCTTCAGGCTTAAAAAAATACATTAACTTTTTAGAAGAATATTTAAGTAATTATCTAATAGATAATGAAGATATTGTAAGCGATTATTCAGATAATGAAATTACAGAAATAATTGAGCCAAATATTGATTTTGATTTCAACACTAAATATACATACGATAAAAATACATTATTTGAGATTTTCAAGCTAAGATTAATCACACAAAACAGATTTAATAAAAGCGGTTTATTTTTTCCTATTTCTTTTTTAAAACAATATTTTAATAATACAAATGATAAATCTTATTTTGATCAGATTATTGCAGTACAACTCAAAAATATTACTTATTTAAGCGATGATCAGTACAAAAAGCTTGATAGTATGAAAGAATTAAAAATAGCTGACAACGGTAATGTAATGATTGATAATGACATTTTGCAGTCAGCTTGTCCAACAAGTAAGAAAAAAGTTATTATGAATGTTGATTCTGTTACTAGAATAACTTTGGATCATGATAGACCAATGGATAATATTCTTAAAGAATATAAAAAAGATGATTTAGAGCTTTTAAAAATTTCTAAGGAAATAAAAAAAGGACTACACAAGCCATTTACCTACAATAAATTACGTAAAAGAGGGACAATATTATCCAATAAAAAAGAATTCTTAGAAACTATTGATAAACTCAAATTAAAACAAGAATTTGAAGACATTTGTAACCAAATGCAGTTTGTTTTAATGCAAGCTGACCATAATAATATTAAAAGAGCAAAATAAATAGAAAACCCCAGTTAATCTGGGGTTTTCTATTTATTATAAACTATTTTTTAACCACTATCATTATCCGATAGTACCTAGGTTATAAGTTTGCTTCATAATAATAAATAAACATATTATGAGGTTAAAATTTCATTATGAAGTCGAAACAGTTTTCGATCAAAACAAAGAAGAAATAACGATCAATTCGTTTGAGAACGAAGATCCTTTAGTTGCTCGAAAAGATGCATTTTCTTTTTTAAGAAATTATATCAATATTCTAAAACAAGAAGGACAAGTTGTAGTTAATACGAAAGAATCAAGCGTAAGAAATCATGCTCAATTTCGATATGATTCTCGTACACCAAACTTCGAGCATAATCTACAAGCTTATTTTGTTAGCCATTTGATTTTTAAAGATCAAAGATTAAACAATGGACTTAAAATTTATCTTGTTGTTGATAAATCTAATCATGAAAATATCAAAAATGATGAACGATTGTTAATTTATCAATTGGGTAATTATTCGAAACAATCTTTAGATGATATGTTGAACGGTTTGGCAAAAGAAGTTTACATACATTCGATAGTTGATACTTGCATTCATCGAAATACAAAAGAAATTGATATTTCTGCCTTTTGGTATTTCATCAATAAAGAATCATTAGAATCTCGAATTATTTCTATTCTAAAAACTCCTATCCATCTTGATTCTTCTTATTGGGGTAAATTATTTTCTGTTTTTAATTCTAAAAAAATATATCCTTTCAAACTAATTAAAGAACATTATTCTGGATATTATGAAGATGATTTTATCAAGTTAGAGAATTTTGATTTTAAGGAAGTTTTTAAAGATGCTTCTTCACTGTTCTATACTTTGGGTGGCTTGCTTGCTTTAAAAATTGATTCGTTAAATGATGAGAAAGAAACGACAAAACTTCTAACTGAATTTAATACGTTTTTTACAAATATGTATTTTCATAAATCTTTAAAAAACATTGAGTATAAATTGATTAATTGTAAAAATAAAAAAGGTGAATTATTCTTGTGTTTGTTGGTAGATCATTACAAACCAAAAGATCATTTTTTGTCTAAAATTCCGACCAAATTATATTATCGCGAAAATGGTCACAGAGAATGTATAACTGACGTAAACGAAATATTAATTTATTTAAATCAAAACTTCTAAAAAAATAAGAGTATGTTAATAGATAAAATTGAACAAGAAGTAAAAAAGGTAAAAAGAAGAGTTCCAAAATGGTTTCGAGAAGGAGAAACTCAAATCAATAGTTTAATCCTTTTGAAATATTTAGAATTACACAAGGAAGGAAAACCTATTTCGAGAAATCGATTGAAATATGAATGTGAAGAATTTGTAAATTTTGATGGAAATTTTAATCAAATGGTAAATTTCGGTGAAAAAAATCACGCAAAAGTATTCCATATCATCAATGGGAAAGTTGTTTTATGGAAACCTGTTTCAGAATTTATTTTGTTTGAATATGAAAAGATTAAATAATTCTATTGATTTCTCAAAAGAGCATCTTTCAAGACACTATCTCACGTAGTGTGTAAGTTAATAAGTTAGGGATTGGATTTTTATAATCTGAGCCTTTCTTCAAAAATAAGCATAAATTGGTTTAAAAACAAACCCCAATTATGGCTGGGCATTGTCAATTTTTTGGTTGATTCTTTTAAAGCAAGATAAACCGATTTCAAACCTGCATCATCCGTAGAAA
>NZ_DICC01000035.1:0-4832 GCF_002415215.1 Empedobacter sp. UBA5036 | reverse complement strand
CGTTTTTTAGGGAAGATTACAGGTACTGAACGGCTTTTGCATATTCAACGTAATAATCTATATTGGTAGTTACACCTTTTTCAATACTATTAATTGTGTTTTCTGTTATAGTTGTTAATATAGAAATGTCTTTTCTGGTATAGTTCAATTCTATACGCTTATTTAATAAAGACTTACCTAACTTTTCTCTATAAACAGGTGAAACCAATCTATCTCTTCTATTATTACTACTCAATTTGAATGTTATTTTAAATTAATTAGATATAAATTTGCATGTAATGAAATATTTATCTATATTTGACTATAATTAAGCGACAGTTATTAAACTCGAGTCTTGTTATCGAAAACGGCTAATTTAAGATGACGCAAGACCAATAGGGTTGTCGCTACCTCATATTTTGTATATTTGCATTCTATGGGGTGGTTTTCTCTATCGGATATTTCGTCAAAGGTTCTTAGCCGTACCTCGATTTAAATTGAAGATAGGAAATCGCCCCTCTTCATATCTCGACTCGTCTCATAAAACCCAACACAAAATGAGAACGAAACAATTTCCATTCATCCGTAAAAAACCACCAGACAAAGTCTGTTGGTCTTACTACTTCTTTTTAAAGAAAAATACTCCGTATTTATAACATTTTAAAACACGGATCGTAAAGTAAAGTGCTATCCTTTCTTTACACGCTCTCTATCGGAGCCTCAGTATTGAGACTTTGACAGCATTTGTTTTATCTTTTTTATTCGCACATTAAAAGTAAAACCTTTATTGACATTTTCCAAATTTATTGGGGCTACTACCTACTTTAAGTTGTAAGCAATAAGTATAGTTGAAATGACTAAGATTCATTTTAAGTTGTGAAAACCTAAAAACTTACAATAAATCAAAACTATTATAGTAAAACCCATTATTATGCTAGAAAAAGAATTTGAATTATTAAAAAAAGGTAATTCTATTGTTTTCGAACGTATTTATATCAGATATCATAAACGAATATTTTGGTTTGGTAAACAATTAATTAAGGATGAATTTGTAGTAGAATGTTTGGTACAAGATGTGTTTCTGAAACTTTGGGAATATCGAGAGAAGATAGAGTCCCCTGATCATATCTTTTTCTTTTTGAGATTTGTAATGAAATACAGTTGCTATTCGCATTACGCTAAACCGAAGAATAAGTTTTTTAGAACTGTGAATTCATTAGAGAACTATGAGAATTATCAAAGTTATTTAGCTGGATATGATCCCGCTGATGTAATAGAAAACCTGAACGAACAAGAAAGGCAACAGCACTATTTTAATGAAATTATAAAAGTATTACCCCTATTAAGTACTGAAAGAAAACATTTGATAGAACTCTGTTTAAAACATGGATTTCAGTATAAAGCGATTGCTCATGTAATGGGAAGAGGAATCACCGAAACAAGTAACGAAATTAAAAGTGCTATTGAGGATCTTAAGAAGATTTTAAGTCATCAAGATAAGTTAGTTATTAAAACCAAAACAGTCTCTACAGAAGAGAAGCTAGAAAAGATGACCAAAACACAATCGTTGATTTTACAACTTCGATGCGAGCATAAACAATCTTTTGCCAATATTGCTGAAGAATTACAATTGTCACAGAGAGAAGTACACAATGAGTTCATAGTCGCCTATAAATTTACCCAACAAAATAAAGTTCAATCCTTAAACTATTGATGATGGAAAGATCTACTTTAATACTCACTCGAAAAATACAGTTAATTGTTGATTTACCTACCCAAGAAGAACGTCAAGAGGTTTTGGAAACACTTTATAAATGGAGAAACAGGTGTTATAGAGCCGCTAATTTGATCGTTTCACATTTGTATATACAAGGGATGGTGAAAGAGTTTTTGTATCTTTCAGAAGGGGTTATACACAAGTTGGTTGATGAAAAGAAAGATGAAGCAGGAATCTTACAACGTTCGCGAATAAATACCACTTATCGTGTGATATCAGATCGTTTTAAGGGTGAAATTCCAATGAATATCTTATCGTGTTTAAATAGTAGACTCCAGAGTACTTTTAACAAAGATTACCAAGAATATTGGAGAGGAGAAGCTTCTTTAAAAAACTTTAAACGAGATATGGCATTTCCTTTTGGATTGGAAGGTATTAGCAAATTATCTTATCATCCCGAGAAAAAAAGTTTTTGTTTTCGATTGTTTCAACTTCCATTCAAAACCTATTTAGGAAGAGATTTTACAGGTAATAAAAAACTACTGGAACAAGTAGTAAATGGTGAAGTTAAACTTTGTACGTCGCAAATAAAAATAGAAAAAGGTAAAATATTTTGGTTAGCTGTTGTAGAAATTGAAAAAGAAAACCATCAATTACAACCAGAAACTATTGCAGAAGCTTCCTTATCATTAGAATATCCATTGGTTGTAAAAGTAGGTAAATCTAGACTTTCCATCGGAACCAAAGAAGAGTTTTTGTATAGAAGATTAGCGATACAAGCGTCCCGTAAACGAATGCAAGCAGGAGTAACGTATGTTAAATCGGGCAAAGGAAGAACGAGAAAACTAAAAGCGCTAGAAAAAATGAGTGAATTAGAACGTAATTACGTACATAATCGATTACATGTTTACAGTCGAAAGCTAATTGATTTTTGTATCAATAATAAAGCAGGAACACTTATTTTATTGGATCAAGAAGAAAAGATGGAGTTAGCCAAAGAAGAAGAATTTGTACTGAGGAATTGGAGTTATTATGAACTGATGACTAAAATAAAATATAAAGCTGACAAAGCAGGAATTGAGCTTATTATAGCATAAATTATAATTTTTGAGGGCGATTGTACACCCGTAAGGTGAGGTTGATTACGAACACTCACTAAATGTAAACAACATATACAACGGCTTACTTATCGTTCTTTCACCAATAGATAATAGCAGGATACTCCCAACATGAAGGCAGGATAAAGGCAACATAGTGATAGTAGAATGTATGTTAAATATTTTGTAGTCGTGTGATCTAGAATTTTTTTATTTAAAAAGACAATTCGAAGATTTTAAAAAAAACTTGGCTACAACTCCTACGTTAACTTTGGAAATGAATTTCAATAAATGAATTTTGAACATTATAAAAATTTTGTTTGTCTATGTTTAACCTTGATTGGGTAAATAATAGAAAATCAAATCTTAAAAACTATAATTTTGAGGGTGATTGTACACCCATAAGGTGAGGTTGGTAATAAACACTCACTAAATGTAAATTACATATACAACGCGTGGGTTCACTTACTTTCATCAATAATTAATAGCAGATACTCTTTGATGTTAAAAGCAAGATAATGAGAAAGTATATTTGTCTGAAATTCTTATTTCGGAATTGGAGTTCGTTTACAACAAAGTGAATTTGTGGGAAAACATTTTTCATCTATCTATATTCAACTTAAAATAAAAAAATTAATAGAAATTCAATCCTCAAAACACTTTAATTTTCATCCGCTATTTTCTCGGCTTATCAAAGAGTTTTTATCGGATAGGTGAAAGCATAACATCTGTCATCCTTTCAATGGCTGTGACAGCCAACTTTATTAAATATTTTTGATTATTCACTTTCATAAGTGATTTGATTAAAAAGGATAGATTTTCAATCAAAAGAAATAAAAAGGCAGCTAAGTTTGAAAGGACTCCTGCGCTATAGCCAGCCAAAAGCTTACGGCATAATGAAACAGAAAAACAAAAATAAAGTTATTTTTTCTGTTTCACCCTTTGGGACTTAATCCGTTTCCTTTTGTCTCTGCACTGTCCTTTCCGATTTACTGCTTTCTTTTTCTCCTTTTTCTTTTGAAAACTAAATCTAAATAAAGATTTAGTTATTTTCAATTTCTTGTATATACATATAGTAAAATGCTTTTACATAAAAGCGTACAATTGTAATTACGTATTGATGTAAATATCTACTTACATATTTAAGTAAACATATATCCACTTGCTACTTTAAAAGCGTATTTAACTATCTATAAACATAATTCAGTAGTGTTATATTTCTTTTATACTATATATTCTGATTTTCTAACAGATTTGCAATCTTCATTTCTAAATGGTAGCATTTGGAATTCAGTGACATTATTTGTCTTATAACCAATTGCCTATAGATACCTTACTTTGTAAAGTAATCATAAAGAGCTTAATGCAGTATCTAAAAATTTATTTTAGAACGAATGGTCAAAATAAAATGCAATTATTTGGAAACATATAAATGTTTTGGAAAAAGCAAGCGGGAGTTGGGCAGAACCCTACTCGCTTGCCTCTTTACTGCGTTACAGAGGATTTTCGTATACCAGAGGTATACTTTTGACCATATAAGCTTTATATAATCACAAAAATAGTATACTACAAGGTATACGTATAGAAAAAAAGACGTGGATTTAGAAAATTAAGTAGATGAAGCAGAATAATACGAACAGCATTCGTTATCCAAAAGAAACAGATGAAAAATTAGAGAAGCTGTCTGAAAATTTAAGACGAAGTAAAAAAGAATTGTTTTGTCAGATGGTGGATTATTTTTATAGATGTAAAAAAGATCCTTCAGACACTGGAGATGAAATCTTGAAGAAAGAACTTTCTTCAGGAATCAGTCGTATTATAGCTTTTATTCGACAGCAAGAAAAAGATTTCTTATTACCTTTATTTTCTGACACTGCTATTTTAAAAAATGCTTCACATAATCAAAAAGAGTTGTTAGAAAAAATAGAACAGTATTTAATAGAAGAAAATAAGCAAACTTCAATACTTACGAAACAAAATCTACTGATCACAAATGCATTAAAATATTTAATGTCTAAATGTAATCTTCCCTAAAAAAC
>NZ_DICC01000057.1:0-7506 GCF_002415215.1 Empedobacter sp. UBA5036 | reverse complement strand
ACAGTTAGTAAGATACTACCTGTTTTGTATAAATCTGAAATTATTTCGTTAACTTTTCCAGCGAATATTCAATCATTGCATCAACTGCTTTGTAAGAATCGGCACTAAATTCACCTAAAATTCTATTCGCAACAATTGCATTTATTGATAACGCTTCGTGTCCCATCATCGCTGATAATCCATAGATTGCAGAAGTTTCCATCTCGAAATTAGAGATTCTTAAACCTTCGTAATTAAAAGTTGTTAAACGCTCATTAATATCAGCTGGATTTGGTTGCAATCTCAAATAACGCCCTTGAGGTCCATAAAAACCACAAGCTGTAGCCGTTACTCCTTGAATCGTTTTTTCAGAAGCCAATTTATCTAACAATAAATCAGATCCTTTTACTAAATATGGACGAGCTTTATTCGACGACCAATCTACATGTTTGATAAAAGCATCTTCTACCTCTTTATTCATCACCGCTTCGCTCCCAACATAATAATGTAAAAGTCCATCTAAACCTAAACCGTGAGAACCAATAACGAAACTATCAACAGGAATATCCGCTTGCAAAGCTCCAGAAGTTCCCATACGAACAAATGATAATTTTCTGAAATCTTTTTTGATCTCACCAGTTTCCAAATCGATGTTAGCCAAAGCGTCTAACTCAGATAAAACAATATCAATATTATCCGTTCCCATACCAGTCGAAATAACTGTTAAACGTTTACCATTCAACGTTCCTGTATGCGTCACAATTTCTCTTTTGCTTGCTGTCTGCTCGATTGTATCAAAATGTCTTGAAACTTTTTCGACACGATTTGGATCACCAACAGTTATAATAGTATCTGCTAAATGCTCTGGTCTTATATTACAATGGTAAACACTTCCGTCTGCATTTAAAACTAATTCTGATGCTGCTTTACTCATGATTTTATAATTAAAAATAAGAGAACAATATACAATTTTTATCAGTAATAATTGTAAAGAAATTATTAACCACCTACTCTTTTCACTTTAAATCCTTTATCTTTCAGGAAAGCCATAATCTTATCGCGATAATCTCCTTGAATGATGATTTGTTCGTCTTTAAAACTACCTCCAACACCCAAAAATTGCTTAATTTCTTTTGCTAAAAGTTTGAAATCTTCTGTTTCTCCTTCGTAACCTTCTATAATTGTATTTATTTTCCCTTTTCGTTTCTCAAACTTACAAATCAATGGTTCTTTCTGAATCCATAACTCATGTTGTTCTTCATTTGATACTTCTTCTGGCTCAGGTATATGATCAGGAAAAAGATTTTTTAATTGATCTTGTAAATCCATAGTATTTGATGTAATCTTTGTAATAAATGGCGTTTTAAATTGGAATTCGTCCATTTGTACCATTATAATTACAAAGATAAAATTTTTATTGCAGTTGTTTTATAAACCAATTTGGAACTTTATCCGAAACTATTTCAAGTTCATTTCTCTTAACTTGTGCAAATAATCTCATTTCTTGAGTTGAATTATCAAAAATATAGCCTTTATCTACAATTTTTAAAGCTGGAAATAAATTCATTAAAGTAGAATGATATCGTTTAATCACCTTTTCATCTGGTACAGCGTGACCACCTTTTTCTACTCTATTTTCAATTCGAGAAATATTAATCAAAGGATCTTCAATACAGACAAAATACATATATGTTTTGAAACCACGATTTTTAGCATCCACTATTTCATCAATTTTAGAAGGATGACTCATTACCGTTTCAAATGAATAAGATTTACCTTTAATCAATAAGTGTTTTCGAATAAATGAAGTAATAAAAGACGCTTCGTAACTATGTGTAGACTTAGATTTATCAACCAAAACATTATTTCGAAACTGCACATCAATTGCTTTTCCTTCGTTATTTGCTTTTTCGAATAATGAAATTGAAGCAGGTTCAGTTTTAAAATCTTCAAAATCTTTTTCGGTAAGTTTTAGTTCATATCGATCCAAATCAATAAAACCTTTTAAAGAAATTTCTTTTTCAATCAAATCTGAATTAATAAAATATCCAGCATTAAATTTTGATGAGATTGAATCGAATAAAGTAGACTTTCCAGATCCATTTGGACCAGCAAAAACGCGTAAACGTTTTATTTTAGACATAATTTAGCTCCTTTTTTCAATTCAGCTGGAACTTTTATTCGATCTATTGTTTTAATCACCTTAATTTCTCCATTAGGTTTTCTCTCGATGATTCGATTTCCTTGAACATATTGAACTGATAAATCTAATGCTTCTGAAACTCTAATTGCAGCTTGCGATGCAGATTTAGCTAAACGATTTAACGCTCCTGCTTCTTCTAATTTTAGTATATCTGATTCTTTGTTCATAATAATAGAAATTAAATTAACAATAATTATTCATCAATAAATGTACGCAAATTTAGTGAAACCATTGTAATAATAAAAGCTTGACTTCATTCAAAAGCCTAATCTTTTGAATCTAAATTATATAATTTTTATTAATAGTTATTTGATTAATTTATTCCTAACAGATTAACAATAATCGATATTCATCTTTATTTTCTTTCGGCGCGCGATGTACACAAGGCAAAACTTTTTGTTCTGGATGATCAACTGCCAATCGCCAAAGATTTCCTAATCCTAAATTAATTGGTTCAACACCTGGACGAATTTGATAATGCAAATCAAAGAAATATTCTTTCAAAAAATCTTCAAAACCATCAATGTATCCATCATATAATTCGAATAGTTTTTCTCTAATTTCTGGAATCAAAATTTTTTGTTCCACATCTTCATTTGCAACAATATCACTGGAAGCGCCATAGTAAGTGCACAAAAAAGTATCCGTAGGAATTAGCGAACGATCAACGTGAAATGAATAAACATCTGTCGAAATAAAATCAAATTCAGTATCGCGTTCATAACATTTCAGTAAGTTTAAAGTTGGCGAAGCGCCAAAAACAGTTAATTGTTGTAAATCATTGATCAAAATATTTCTCGCTTTAATTCCTTCATTAGATAAATCTAAATCATTCAAATCAGCAATAGAAATAACAGTAATATCATCCTTTAAAATCAATTGATTCACAATTTCCTCAAAATCACCTTCTAAATTTCGCCGCCAATTTATCGCATTATTTTTCCCAGAAAAAGCTGTATGTACAAGTTCATCAAACGAAGAAACGACAAGAACTTGTTGTTGATTAGAATTATTTTGAGTAATCATATAGCTGCAAAATTACTATTTATCAAAAAATAATTCAGCCTAAAAATTAAATTATTCCGAATGTAAATTCTCCGTTGCAAAAGTTGTATTTTTACCAAAGATTAAAAGACAATGGAAAAAGAAATTATCACCAAAACATTTACATATAAAGGCCACACCAAAACTTTTAGTGCAGAAGTGCAACCTTTACCGCCTTTCAACCCAGAAACGATGGATCGCGTGAAATATGAAGAAACCAAAGAAGCACATTATATGCTTGCCGAAGCGGAAGTTTATAACCAGAAAACAGAATGGTTTTTTAAAATTGAACAAGAATTGCAAAAATAATGAAACGACACTTACGCTAAGTGTCGTTTTTTGTTTAAGTTTAATCCACAAAATTAAAACATGAAACAAATTACTTTAACATTATTTACACTTATTACGCTTTCGGCTTGTACTTCTAGCAAAACGGTTTTTCATAAAAAATGGACAACAAAACAAGCGCCAGAAAATTTTGTTGCTCGATTTGAAACAACAAAAGGAAATATTGATATCGAAGTTGAAAGAAAGTTATCGCCAAAAGCTGTTGATCGTTTTTATCAATTGGTTAAATACAATTTTTTCGAAGATGGAACTTTTTATCGTGTTGTTCCGAATTTTGTCGCCCAATTTGGAAATACAGACACAATTGTTTCTAATCAATGGAAAAAGTTTATTGTAGAAGATGAACCTGTTATTGCTGGAAATAGTAAAGGAGCTTTGAGTTTTGCGCGCGCAGGAAAAAACACAAGAGATTTGGATTTGTTTATTAATCTGAAAGATAATCATCGTTTGGATACAATCAATTCCAATGATGTAGTAGGTTTTCCAAGTTTTGGAAAAGTGGTGAACGGAATGAATGTTGTAGAAAGTTTGTATGATGGTTACGCTGGACAAACAATGGAAGATGAAGAAATTTTTAACAGCACAAAATTAATGCGCGAAAGATATCCAAAGCTTGACAGAATATTGAATGCAAAAATCATTAAACTGAAAAAGAAAAATAAGTAAAACAATGTAACATAAAGTTTTAACATGACACAAAAATCAATTTAAATGTTTTGGCATGTACTTTGTAATACATAATACGTTTTTAAAACATATTTTGTGAAATGAAAAAATCAAAATTCTTTAAAGTCGCTGGAGAAGCAGCAATGGCAGCTCAAAAAGACAAATCTTTTTTTGAAAAAGTAAAGGCTTTTTTCAATATGTTAGGTGATTACAAAAAAGGAAGTTATAAACCTGACAACATGAATTTATTTCTTGGATTTGTAGCAACTTTATACATTATTTCTCCTATTGATATTATTCCAGAAGCGCTATTTGGACCTTTTGGTTTGATAGATGATTTTGGGATTTTACTTTTTGGAATGAAATATTTCAACAAAGAAATTATTAAATATCTTGCATGGAGAGATACGCAAAGAGCCTATGCAAATGTTGAAGATGCAAAAATTATTGAGTAGCAATAAATTAAATAGCTATAAAAAATCCGATTGAATTTTCAGTCGGATTTTTTATTTTTAGATTATTCAAAAAATGCTCTCTTTCTCATAAATAAAATTTATTATCTGACGATTATTCATTAGATTTGAGCAATACAATACTAAAAACTAAAACACCTGAATAATGGTAATTATTAATAATTTCGATGAATACAAAGCTTTCGAAGGTAAAGAAATCGGTAAATCTGACTGGCATATAATAAATCAAGAACAAATCAATCGCTTTGCTGATGCAACTTTAGATCATCAATGGATTCATACAGATCCTGAAAAAGCAGCTAACGAAGGACCTTTCAAAAAAACAATAGCGCATGGTTATTTAACGCTATCTTTAATTCCACATTTGTGGGATCAAATTGCGGAAGTGCGCAACATCAAAATGTTAATCAATTATGGAATTGAAAATTTGAGATTTGGACAAGCTGTTTTGGTTGATAGTGAGGTAAGATTAACTGCAAAATTGAAATCTATTACTAATTTGAGAGGAATTGCAAAAGTTGTCATCGAAGCAAATTTAGAAATTAAAGATAATCCGAAACCTGCTTATACGGCGGATGTGGTTTTCCTTTACCACTTTAATGATTAATTAAAGATCAATATAATTTACAAAGCTTCTATTTTTTATAGAAGCTTTTTCTTTTCATAAAATATCGAAGTATCTTGCGCTCGATTTCATATAACATGCAAAAAATTCAAAATAATAAAACCTTAATTTCTATTGTTGGACCAACTGCAATTGGTAAAACCAATTTGGCAATAGAAGTTGCAAAACATTTTCAATCCGAAATTATTTCTTGTGATAGTCGTCAATTTTTCAAAGAAATGAAGATAGGAACTGCTGTTCCTTCTGAGGAAGAATTGACTGAAGTGAAGCATCATTTTATTCAAAATATTTCTATTCACGAAAAATATTCGGTTGGTGATTTTGAGCGTGATGGCTTAGCTTTTTTGAATAATTATTTCAAAACAAATGACATTTGCGTCATGGTTGGTGGATCTGGTTTATATGAAAAAGCGATCACAGTTGGCTTTGACGAATTTCCTGATGTTAATCCTAAAATTAGAGAAGATTTGAATAATGAGCTTGCTGAATTTGGAATTGAAAAATTGCAAAAAGAATTGCAAGAAGTCGATCCAAAGTATTTTGAAGAAGTTGATATTTTCAATAAACAGCGTGTAACACGTGCTTTAGAAATTTTTAGATCTTCGGGTTTACCTTTCTCTAACTTCAGAAATCAAGATTTGAACAAACGTCCATTTAACATAATTAAAATCGGTTTAGAACTTCCTCGTGAAGAAATGTACGACCGAATCAATCGTCGAGTTGATATAATGATGAACGAAGGTTTATTAAATGAAGCCAAAAATTTATTTTCGTTAAAAGATTTGAATGCTTTGCAAACTGTTGGTTATCGAGAATTGTTTGATTTTTTTGAAGAGAAAATTACATTAGATTTTGCAATTGAAGAAATCAAAAAGAATACAAGACGTTTTGCAAAACGACAAATGACATGGTTCAAAAAAGATGAAACTGTCAATTGGTTTTCTCCTTTCGAACAAGAAAATATCATTAATTTTATATCGAACAAAATATAAATTATGGAAAATTTTGTTGCCATCGATTTCGAAACTGCAAACAATTATCGTAATTCTGCTTGCGCGGTTGGAATTGTAACTGTGACAGATAATGTGATTACAGACGAGTATTACACGTTAATTCAACCACCACAAAATCAATATAATTATCATAATATTTTGGTTCATGGAATTCGTCCCGAAGACACAATTGATGCACCAAGTTTTGAAGATGTCTATTTTGAAATCAAACATCGTTTACAAAATCAGCTTGTTGTTGCACATAACGAATCGTTTGATCGTTCTGTTTTGAAGAATACAATGGAGTTTTATAGCCTCAATTACTCTCAACTTAACCTTGCCGAAAAGTGGGAATGTACATACAGAATTTTCAAACAGAAAGGAATTGTTCCTACAAAATTATCCGATTGTGCTCGCCGATTTAATCTTCAACTCAACCATCATGAAGCTTTATCTGATGCAAAAGTTTGTGCTCAATTATACTTATTAAAATAGTTTTCACTAAAAATTTATCTGATTTAACGTTTAAAAAACAATTCTATATTAATTATAATAGATTTATATTCAAAACTATATCCATTTACAAATATTTGTAAGTATTTACAAGTATTTAAAATTGATTAATAATAACTTTAATAATTCACTTTTCTAAGAAATTCGTTACATCAAATATTGAACTTCAATAAAGTTTATTTTGATTTTGAGGAATGAATTGATAATTTGAAAAATTAACTATCAGAATTTTTGATAAGATGAAGTATAAACTAAAATTTAGTTCCGATAAATCTTTGCAAGTTGAAAAAAATAATAATTTAAAAAATTGATTTCAATTGGTTTTTATCGAAGAAGTAAAATAATCACATTATGTATTTAACATAATAAATAGGGTTACTCTGGGAACATTAATTTCAAAATTGAAAAATTGATACCTCCCTACTCTTTTTAAAAAGAGAACTGTCCCTTAAGGTGTTTAAGTTCAAAAATTAAGCTTGGTTTAGGTTCTACTTTTTAGAGTCTAACCTTTTCTTGATATCGGATTAAAATTTGTTAATTATTACCTCCCCATTTTCTTCTTGCCTTAACCCTTTTTTTATTTCCTCTCCTCCCACCCAATTATACGGATTCCTTACCACCTTCTCCGTTGGGGAAGATAATTTTTTTTTCAGTGTCTTCCTT